>JBAQHC010000406.1:0-8338 GCA_049288095.1 Alphaproteobacteria bacterium
CAATACTGAATTCTACCGGCTCGCTTCAGCAGGGATGTTTCTCAACAGTTCGTTCGGCATCGGGCCGGAATTCGCACTTAGCGGCAGTCGTGGCCCATCGATTTTTCCGGACACCGCACTCGGTATACGCATCGCTTACAAGCCCAATACGAACATTGTCTTGAGAGCAGCAATTCTTGACGGTGCACCGGTTGAGCGGCCGCGAGGCACGCCCGATCTCTTGTCCAGTAAGGACGGCGCGCTCGTCGTACTCGAAGCTGCATTCTTGGGTCGGCCGAACTCCGAGCCGAAGCCTGCAACCATGCGGTCGTTGATAGGGCGCTTTTCGGCGTTGCCGGCCGAGGACGAAAAGCTCGCCATCGGCGCCTGGCGCTACACTGCATCTTTCGATGATCTAAGCGCGGTAGATGCGAGTGGCGCTCCGGTTCGTCGCCACGGGAGCCAGGGCGCGTACCTGATCGGCGAGAAGCTGATCTATAGCGATCCCCATAGTTCGGGACGCGCAACGGCTTTCCTGCAGGCAGGCGTGGGAGATTACCGCGTCAACCAATTCGGATCCTATGTGGGCTTCGGGATGGCTGCTTCCGGCCTCGTTCCCCTGCGACCTAACGATCAATTCGGCCTGGCCACTGCCATCGCCTTTGACGGTAGCCATTATAGGACGGCGCAGCGAGCTCTCGGGGCCGAGGCCCACCGGGCTGAAGCAGCGATTGAGTTGAGCTATCTGGCACAACTCGCCGACTGGGCCGCCATACAGCCGGATCTCCAATACGTCATCCATCCGGCCACCGGCCCAAGCTTGAGCAACGCTTTGGTTTTTCAGCTTCGATTCGAAATCTCAATCTGATGGAGGCAATGCATGAATACGGCACAAGCAAAGACGTTAATGTCGGCATCCCTGCGCACGCCAACCGATCTTGGCTCGAACGCGGCTAAAGATGTCGCCGCCGTGCTTAATCTACTGCTCGCTGATACGTTTGCGCTTTATCTCAAGACCAAGAATTTTCACTGGCACATGTCCGGCCCACATTTCCGCGATTATCACCTCTTGCTCGACGAGCAAGCCGATCAGATCTTCGCCATGATCGATCCTATCGCCGAGCGTGTGCGCAAGCTCGGTGAGCGCACTCTGCATTCGATCGGAGAAGTCGGCCGGCATCAACGAATCCTCGACAATGATGCCGACTATGTCTCGCCGCTCGACATGCTCTCCGAGCTTCGCGATGACAACAGACAGCTCGTCGCTTCGATGCGCGAAGCGCACAACACTTGCGATGAGCATGGCGACGTCGCCACGGCAAGCCTCATAGAGGTTTGGATCGACGAGGCCGAGCGACGCGCCTGGTTTCTATTTGAGGCAAGCCGCGCGGGCGAAGCGCCACGGCTCTGAGCCAGACACTGCGAGCCCGCGAATGAGCGATACAACGACGAGCAACCCCCAAGCATCTCTTTCGGACGCGGTATCGCGGACATTGCTGGTGGGAGCTGGTGCCCTCGGCTGCCAGCATCATTCCCCGATAATGGCGCCGCTTCGTTCTCCCGGATGGACCCACTACATACGGTCCCAAGCTCGCGTCCCCTGAGGCGTTATCGCTCCTTGAATAAATGTCAGTCCGGTGTAAGGCTGGATCCGCTGAGGTCACGTATCCGTGATTGAGGCATACGGCTCTCCGTGGTCTTACTTTCGTAAGCCGTTTGGTCGGAGAGACCAGAACGGCAGGCTTTATCTTTGACAACAATGGACGAATGGTTAGCCCCCTGACGGAACTCTCTTATCTTGAGATGGACAAATTGATCCGGGGGACCGTCCAGACTGATCCCTTCGAATATATTGTTGTCCAAGGCTTCCTAGACCCCAGCCGAGAGGCCGAGGTCATCCGTGACTTCCCGCCAACGCGGTCGCCGGGAAGCTTCCCAATCAACAAGCTTTCCTGCGGCCCAAGCCTTCGAGCGGTCGTCTCCGAGCTTACCTCGGGCCCTTTTCCGAAAATCCTTGGAGAGAAGCTGGGGATCGACCTAAGCCAACATCCGACTCTCGTGACCGTGCGCGGCCGAAGCCAAGAGAAGGACGGGCAAATTCATGCCGACAACCCGAACAAGCTGATCACCTTGCTTCTCTATCTTGGAGGGCCAGGTGAAGTGGCGGAGGGTAAGCTCCGTCTTTTGCGCTCGCCGACCGATCTCAACGCTTACGCGGCGGAGATCACACCAAGCTACGGTACTCTCCTCGTCTTCAAAAATAGCCCGCGCGCGTGGCATGGTTTTCAATCCTTCACGGGAGTGCGGCGCGTCATTCAGATCAATTGGGTTTCCGGCCAGGAATATGTCGAGCGCGAAGAAGCTCGGCACGGCTTGAGCGCGCTCATGAAGATGATTTTACCGTCCGGGCGGAATTAGTTTCATGCCACTTAAAATCAGTACATTTAAAAACGGGGTCGGCGGAAACATCCTCTACAAGGCGCTATCGCATCCTTTAGCCGGTGAAACCGCAACCAGCTTCATCGACGGATTAAAGGATGCCGGCCCTGTCGCCATATTTGATCCACATGATGGGCTCGACACGTTTTGCGTTCTCTACCCGCTCGATCGCCTTGATATCGCCGGCGTCTATGTTCAGAAAGTCGAGAGGCTTGGGCAGCAGATTGCAGGCCACACCACACGACCGATCACGGAATTAGGTGAGTGCGATTTTCATTCGCTGCTAATTGCAAGTTTCGATGACAAAAAGCCGCTGAAAGATCTTGAGCCTATCCTCTCCAAGGATGTGCGCCGATTCAATTTTTCGGCGTTACGGCTTCCGACTGAGCTTTTGACCGATCCGTCGAACTATCTTGCAGACATTAACTTCGCGACCAATTTCGCTTTCTTTCGCGACGAGGGCTCGCAGCATACCCGGATAGCGACGGCAGCGTATTGGAACCGTTACGGCGCATCGCACGTTAAATTGTGGTGCCGCTTATTTGACGGCCAGGGAACGCCGATCGCAACTTGGCAGCAAGACGTCAATGAGGGAGAATCCTCGATTACCATCGATAGCCGCGATGTTCGCCGGCGTTTCGATTTACCCGCTTTCTGTGGCCAGCTGTTCATTCACGTCGTGGGTGCGCAGGGCCACGACGTCGTCAAATACGCGATCGATACATTCGTTGATGACCAGGGGGCGTTGTCGGCGACCCACGACGCCAACTCGTGGCCGGCCGATATGTATGGCGGACTTCCAGCGCCGAGTGCAGGCGAAAAGGTCTTTCTGTGGATCCAGAACTCGCATGCGCGCGCAATCCCTGGCGGCGAAATCGGCATCAGCACTCTCGGCAATCCGAATATTTGGCGCCTCGACACACCCGTTGGGCCATACGCAACCAAGAAATTGAACGTCGCTGACGCACTGCCTCAGGCGCAGTGGCCAAATCAGCTGATCGTTCATGCGGGAAAACACGTTGTGCGGCCCCGATACGAGGTCGTCGGAGCGGAGAAACGCACACGGATCGCCCACGTTAATGTGGTGCGCACGGATCTCAGTCACGACGGAAATCTGCTGAGGTACGGGAATCTGCTTGGCAAGATGCACATTCTACCGGCGTCCGTCTTGCCGGTGAACGATTATGACACCGAAGTCTTGCCGACGCCGATGACGACAGCACAGATAACGCTGCCGATTCGGTGCTTGGTTTACGACGCCGATGGAAAGCAGGTCGCAGAGCACGACTTTGGTGACCTTACGCACCAGAATATTGGCTCTCTGGACGTTGCACCGTTTTCATCAGGGCTTGCGCGCGGCTATGGGCACATTGAGCTCGTCTATAATCCGAACGCCCGTGACGGAGTCGACGGCTGGCTGCATGCTCTGTTTCGCTATACTCATCGGCTGAGCCGGAGCCAGGCCGAAACGAGCTTTGGCTCGCACATTTTCAACACTTTGATGACCTACAAGGGTGAGCCGCAGTCCTATTCTGGCAGTGCACCCGGTCTTACGACGCGGCTCTATTTGCGAATCGGCACGCCCGCAACGAGAACTCTTTGCCATCTAATCTATCCCGTGTCGCGGCCTTGGCGAGATCGCTCGGCAACCGATCTCATTCTGCGGAATACAAAGGGCGAGGAAGTCGCCCGCGAGCGAATTGATATTCCGGGCTCGGGCTCGCGGCTTTGGTATGTTGACGATGTGTTCAGCAAGGACGTGCTGCGGCATGCCGGAGAGAATTGCTATCTCATCGTTCGGGATGAGACCTGCCGTCTCTTCGGATATCATGGCCTGGTGTCCACCAATGGCAGCTTCTCGTTTGACCACATGTTTGGGTTCTAATTTTGCCTCCGGCCAGGCAAGGCTCTTGTTGGATTGTCACCGACGGCAAGGCGGGCATGGAGAGCCAATGCCGGGGGCTCGCGAAAGCACTCGGCTTTGAGCCGACGATCAAACGCGTGCGACTCAACACGCCGTGGCGCCAGCTAACTCCTTATTTGCGGTTTGGGCTTGAACACGCTTTTGCCGATAGTGCTGACCCAATCGCTCCCCCTTGGCCTGACGTGCTGATCGCGTCCGGACGCCATAGCATCGCGGCCTCACTATATGTGCGCCAAGTTTCCCGAAATTCAGGCAAAGGCACTCTGACAATCCAAATCCAAAATCCTGGGATTGATCCCAAGTCCTTTGACTTCGTAGTGGCGCCCGCCCACGACGGCCTTGAAGGCGAAAATGTAATCACGACTCTCGGCGCCCTGCACAGCATCACGCCAGAGCTCATCAATGAAGCCGCGATTGCATTCACGCCTTGCGTCTCCAATCTTCGCCCGCCTTACTTGGGCGTCTTGATCGGCGGGCCCAATCGCGCCTATCGCTTCAGCGCGGCTGATATGAGCAAGATGGCTACCGAAGTCGGCCAATTTGCGAAGCGATTTGGGCTGAGCGTGCTCGTCACTCCTTCGCGCCGCACAGGCAATGAGAACTTGGCCATTCTTAAGAAATGCCTTGCGGATGTGCCCGCCTTTATCTGGGATATGGAAGGCCCCAATCCGTATTTCGGTATTCTTGGACTTTCAGACTTCCTTGTCGTGACACCGGACTCAGTCAATATGGTCACCGAGGCATGCGCCACCGGTAAGCCCGTCTTTGTTTATGACTTGCCAGGCGGCTCGCCGAAGTTCGATCGTTTTCATCAAGCGATCCGGCAGCAAGGCTATGCTCGGAAGTTTGACCCCAAAGCAGCGCTTGACAAAACCGCCAAGCGCCTCGACGAGATGTCCTCCGTTGCGCAGCGGATCATCAATTCTCTCGGCGGGCCTGGATTGGATTTGCGAGCCGCGGGTCCGATTTGCGAACGCACAGAGCTGGCAAGATCTTAGTTTTCAAGAAGACAGATAAGCATGAGCAATCTGCTCAACTCCGTAAATGCACTTGTCACCCTCAGAGCGTGGCTACGCGATTCACATCAATTCTCGGTCCCCAAGCTTCAGCGTGAATGCCCGATTTGCGGCTACAAGGGAATCTTTGTTGCTCTAGGACGGCCTTCTCGCTGGGATGGACGCTGTCCGGCTTGCCGTAGCAACGAGCGCGACCGTCTTATCTGGCTGTTTCTCCAGCAGCGAAAGATTGATCTGAAGGACGGGCGTGACATCTTGCACTTTGCACCTGAGGCGCATTTCTTGAAGCTGCTGGGCTCCTCGCCCAACTATCATACTGCCGATATCACGCCGGGCCGGGCACGCCACTTGGTTGACATTACGGCCATTCAGTTTCCCGACGAAAGCTTCGACCTCGTCATCTGCAATCATGTGCTCGAGCACGTTGAGCGCGACCATATTGCCCTGAAGGAACTGTTTCGGGTGCTGCGCAAGGGCGGATTCGCGCTCATCACAGTGCCCCAAAACTGGTCGCGCGAGACAACCTATGAGAATCCGCGCATAGGAGACAATCTGGCAATGCGCTATGCGCATTACAGCCATCTCGACCATGTTCGCTACTATGGCCGCGACTTCGAGAAACGAATGGCTGCTGCCGGATTTCGCGTCGAATGTTGGCGGATGCCTGAGGAAGACGAACCGCGTTATGGCTTATCGCGCGACGAAGTCCTTTGGCTCGGATGGAAGACTTGAGCGGCGGCGGCGAAGCAGCTCAATCTCACCCATCAGATCATCGCGCGATGCCGACTGTGGGAAAGCAAATTCTGTTTGTAGTTCCGAGCCCGCTTGGCGACGCGCTTTTGACGACCGGCGTGCTGAACTATCTCATCGAACAAAATCCCGGCGCCGCGGTCACGGTCATCTGCAGCAAAGTCAATCAAGCCCTCTTTAGAGCGGCACCTGGTGTTGTTAGAACAATTACTATTGAAAAGAAGCGCTACGGACTTCACTGGATCGAGGCCTATCTTACGCTGAGGCGCCGCCACTGGGATGTGGTTGCCGACTTCCGCAACGTAGCAATCTTCAGGTTGCTGCGCTCGAAGGTTCGATTTCACGCCGCGAAGCGAAACTTCACCAGCCACAAGGTTGAACAAAACGCGCAGGTGCTGGGCATCCCTGCGCAGGATCCGAAATTGTGGATCGATGAGGCGGCGCGCTCAAAGGCAGCGGCTCTGCTGCCGGCGAACATTCCCCTTATCGGTTTTGGGCCGATGTCATCCTCGCCATTCAAGGAATGGCCGCCGGAGCGCTTCGCCGAGCTGGCTCGGCGTCTGACGGATGAGCATGACGCGCTCCCCGGTGCAAGCATTGTCGTGTTCGGAACAAGCCAGGAAAGAAATCGAGCCGGCGAACTAATGGAGCTTCTGCCGCCGCAGAACACGATCGATCTCATGGGGAAGACGGATCCCCTCGAGGCGGCGGCGTGCCTTGCACGTCTCAGTCTCTTCGTCGGGAACGACTCGGGGCCCATGCACATCGCCGCCGCGGCGGGAACGCCAACGCTTGGACTCTTTGGCACTGGGTGGCCTGCGGTCTATCGTCCATGGGGAAAGAAGACCGCATACATCGCACGGCATATTGGCCTTAGTCCCGATGAACTGCGTCGTGTACCTCATGAGCAGATGCCCGGCATGGCTATGACCGATATCCAAGTGGATGAGGTTCTGCGCGCCGCCGAGGAGCTCCTTGGCAAAGCGACGCGCGGCTACTAAGGCGAACGCCCGGCGCCGCTGCATTAATGCGTAATCCGGTTCACTTTCAATGGAGTGAGGCCGTTGCTCGCGGCCGCGAGACCTAATGGACTTACCCCGGCCAGCTATCTAGGATCGCCGGAGGGGTGAAGAAGCGAAGCCCGGAAAGCGCACAGCGCAAACCCGATTCGAGGGCTCGACCACAGGAGAGGGAACGCACATGACCACGACCACCGAAGGACTCAATCGCGAGCGCTTAAAATCAATCGCTGACAGCTATGTGGAAGCGATGGTGATGCACGATCCCAAGAGGACGCCGCTCGCCTCCAATGCTGTGATCGTCGAGAATCTGGCACGCATTCAGCCGGATGAGGGGTTGTTTAAGAGAGCGAGCGCAGGGCCGACAAGTTTCAAGATCTACGTGCCAGACGTCACTACACAGACAATTGCGTACATGGCCGTGATGCAGGCCGACGGCAAGCCGATTCAGGTCGGCCTTAGGCTCAAGCTCGATAAGGGTCAGATCGCCGAGGCAGAGCAGATCGTCGTTTATCAGCTCGGCGAAGCCGGAATGAAGAATCTCGAAAAGCCCCGTGCTGCGTTTTCACAACGCGTGATCGACTCGTATAAGGAGTCGCGTGGCAACCTTATCCGCATGGCTGGCCTCTACTATGATGCGCTCGAGCTGAACAATGGGCGCATCTGTCCATTCGCGGACGATTGCGTGCGCCACGAAAATGGCATGCAGACTTGTCGCAACGTCGTTCCGGGCGATTGGGCTTCGGCCACTTTTGGTGTGTTCGGCGCAATGACTGCTCCCGCTCAACTCGACAGCCAGGTGATGGCGTACATTACAAAGATCGACAATCGCCGCGTCTTTGCTGCCGACGAAGAAAACGGGCTAGCCGCAGGCTTCTCCCACTTCCGTCATCCGATGGAAAAGAAGGAATATAAGGTATTTGGCGTGCCCGGGGTCGACGTTTGGAAGATGGAGTTCGCGCCGTTCGATTTGCCCGCGATGCACATCTACAAGATATGGGGCGGCCAGGTGCACGAAATCGACGCGCTTGGGTATATGGCGCCTTACAACGCCGACTCCTACTGGACGAGCTGAGTTAGAGTGCGCAGCGTTGGTAATCGGGAGGAATGGAATGGCCAAGAATAACCGGATAACGCTCTATGATTTGCAGCTACGCACCGGCGCAACGATCAGCCCGTTCGTATGGGCAACCAAATACGCGCTCGCGCAC
>JBAQHC010000407.1:0-1604 GCA_049288095.1 Alphaproteobacteria bacterium
CCAAAGTCGCGACTTCCGCAAACTCTGCCAAGCGGAAGTAGCGACTGACTGAGCAGCGGAAAGCTCACTTACAGGCTGGCACGTCCGCTAACGGGATGGACCGGCTGCTTCACCCAACGGCGGGTTAGCCTGAAGGGCTAATCGCCTCAACAGGAGAAGCAGCCCATGACGAGCGACCACGACCAGCCGACCTTTGCCTCCATCGGGATCGACATCGGCAAGGATGTCTTTCACATCGTCGGCTTCGACACGTCCGGCAAGGTCGTGTTGCGCAAGAAGTTCAAGCGCTTGGCTCTAGAGACCGAGCTCGCCAAGCTGCCGCCGAGCATAGTCGGCCTCGAGGCCTGCCTCAGCGCCCACTTCGTCAGCCGGACGCTACGACGGCTCGGGCATCGCCCGCGCATCATCCCGGCGATCTACGTCAAGCCGTTCGCGAAGGGTCAGAAGAACGACTACAACGACGCCGAGGCCATCGCCGAGGCAGCGCTACGTCCCAACCTGCGCGTCGTGCGGGAGAAGACGCAGGATCAGCTCGACCTGCAGGCCCTGCATCGCGTCCGAGCCCGTCTCGTCTCGCGCCGCACAGCGACAATCAACCAGATCCGCGCCTTCCTCATCGAGCATGGCATTGCCGTGCGCACCGGTGCTCACGCCTTGCGGAATTCCCTATTCGCCATTCTTGAGAAGCGTGCCGACGAGCTGTCGCCGCGCATGATCTCGATCGTCCAGGGCCTTTGCGATGACTGGCGGCACCTCGACGATCGCATCGAGACACTTACCGGGGAGATCGAGGAGATCAGCCACAAAGAGAAGAGCTGCCGCCGGCTGATGAGCGTGCCTGGCATCGGGCCGATGATCTCGACCGCTATGGTGGCTGCGATAGGTGCCGGCGACGCTTTCGAGCGCGGGCGCGACTTCGGCGCCTGGCTGGGCCTCGTTCCCCGGCAATATTCAACCGGCGGCAAGCCGATCCTTGGGCGCATCTCCAAGCGCGGCAACAAGTATCTGCGCACGCTCTTCATCCAGGCAGCGAACGTCATCCTGATGCGGCCGCAGAACTGGGAGAGGTTCAGCTTCGGTGCGTGGCTCACCAATGCCGCAACGCGGATGCACCGCAACAAGCTGGCGACTGCATTGGCCAACAAGCTTGCCCGCATCGCCTGGAGCGTGTTGCGGCATCGCACGAGGTTCGACGAAGCGCTGGCTGCCGTCTAACGGCCCTGCGCGTCGGAACGAGGTTCGCGACTGAGATCACTGCATGGAACGGATGACAATGCGCACCCAGAGTCTGTTATACAAAATGGCCGCTCGTCGGCCTGTCCGCTAACGAGACCAAAGGTGCGTGCGTATTCCCATCGAGGCCACGGCCCGCGTGCCGATCAACAGGCCGGATACATATTGGCGACTTCCGACCCTCGCGGCGGATCTCAGTGCGACACGCAGCCGGTCCATACATTCTGTATAATCTGCGGCCGACGCCAACGAAGCGTGATCGCGACGCGCCGCTGGCGGCGCACGATCAAATTAAGCCGCACGTCCGATTGACCGCTGACGTGGAAGGTCGAATCGGTTGGTGCGGCGAGCACGTGCTTAAGGTCCTACAC
>JBAQHC010000408.1:0-2025 GCA_049288095.1 Alphaproteobacteria bacterium
GCGCACATATCGGTAAAAGCCCGGGGTCTTGAATTCGAGGGGCGCGAGCGAGCGGCCGGCAAAACGCTCGAACACTTGTTGAAGCCCGAACAGCTCGAAATGGCTGATAAGAAATGTGCTGATGAGCACGATCCCGAAGCCGATCCATGAGACCGCGGTCAAAGCATCGGCGAGCAAGCCGGGCTCGACGCTCCACACTGGAGCCGTCAACGGACGCCAGAACCAGTACAGCAAGATGAGCGCAAGGCTCGCAAGCAGCACATAAGTGCTTCGCTCGACCGGCTTCGGCACGAGCTGCGTCCACCAGGCTTTGAACCCGGGGCGCGCCATCACGCTGTGCTGGAGAGCGAAAACGCTCAACAGAGCCGCATTGATGACGAGGCTCGGAATGAGCGCGCCCTCGCCGCCGCTATCGATCGATTTCGGCACCACGAAGTTTTCGACAAAGCCGACCGCGTAAAGAAAGGTCGGAAAGAACACGAGATACGCGAGGGCTCCGTACAGCAACGTTAGTGCGCGTGACATGACATCACCTCTTCCTGAGTTTTCGTTTGTCGTGGATGCCGCCCGTTACTAAGGTGGCATCCGAGGTTGTGGGTTACTTCGTAAAGCGTGCTTTGAGCGCGTCGAGCCCGGCCTCGTAGATTTGGGCGAAGTCCCCTTCTGCCTCGATCGCTCTACCGCGCTCGGGGATGTAAGTACCGTTCCAGACTACGATCGAGCGCTTGGCGCCGAGCGGCAGAACGCGAATCGCCCCCATATAGTCTCGAACCGGAAATGGGCTCGATTTGAAGACATAGGCGTAGTAGCGCTGCTCGTCGCTGCGGCCGGTCTCCGGTTCGACGAAAACGGTCTTGCCGTCCTTCGCCGTGAGTGTGCGCGTCGGCGGGTTGCCCTCTTCCGTGCACGAGGCGATGGCGGGGTGCCATGTCTCGATCGCGCAGAATGGGCCAATCAGCGCCCAAACTTCCGCAGGCGGAGCATCGATCTCCGCGCTTCGCGAAATCGATGCCGCGGCGAGCGGCGCTGAGTGCGCGCCCGCCCTGAAGAAGAACGCAAAAACGCAAATCGCAACGATAACGAAGGCCGCGGCCAGCCGGGTCGCCCAAGGGTAGGGCCGCGGTTGGTGATAATGGTACATTTGAAGCGTGTCCTTTTTTCCAATGTTTGATGGCGCTGACGCCGTGTCAGCCTTTGCCGGAAGCGAGTGCGTGAACGTCGGGCGCGGTCAGCGGCTTGCCGCCGATGGCCCAATCGCCTTCCTCGACCTCCTGGATTTTCACCCAGGTGACGCCGCGCATTGCCTCGCCTTCGACCGAGACCATGGCGTCGGTCACGCGCTTGACGAGATCCTTCTTCTGTCCGGCGGTGAAAACGTTCTTGATGACATCGATGGTTACGAGCGGCATTGCTTTCTCCTGGAACAGGGGGCGGTGCGGGAATGCCCGCCTCGATTTCGTTGCAATACCGTCGGGAGCGCCTACATAGCTTGCAGACGATCTGGAGCTTTTCCGGAGATGGGCCGGAGAAATGCTATAAAGCGGGGCAATGATCTATCGCTTCGGGGAATTTGAGCTCGACACCGCCAAGCTCGAGCTGAGGGAGAACGGCAGTGCGGTTGCGATCGAGCCGCAGGTCTTTGCGCTATTGCGCATGCTCGTCGAAAACCGCGAGCGGGCCCTCACCAAGGAAGAGATTGTAGAGCAGGTGTGGGATGGCCGCTTCATTTCAGATGCGGCGGTCGCCAGCCGAATCAAATCCGCGCGCCAGGCCATCGGCGACGACGGACGCACGCAAAGCTTGATTCGCACGCTGCATGGTGTCGGCTTCAGGTTCGTTGCCGATGTGACGGTGATCGAGCCGGCACGCATCGAGACGCGAGCGCCCATCGCTGAGACGCCGAGTGAAATTTCGAAGCCTGCCGAGTCTTCCACGCGGCCCAGCATTGCCGTCTTGCCGTTCCGTCTTGTCGGAGTTGCTGGTCCCTATGCCGGAATTGCGGATGCACTGCCCGACGATCTCATC
>JBAQHC010000409.1:0-3335 GCA_049288095.1 Alphaproteobacteria bacterium
GCTGAAGCTGGCCGACCTCTCCCCAAGGAGAGGTATTATTAAGATCCGTCTCGTTTGGAGGGACAGCAATGAAATACAACCAATTGGGCAATACCGGCATGTTCGTGTCCGAGATTTGCTTGGGCGCGATGACCTTCAGCGACGGCAAAGGCCGGTTCGCGCCTGTCGGCTCGATGGATCAGAGCATGGCGACAAATCTCGTCAAACGCTCGCTTGAGGCCGGCGTCAATTTCATCGACACCGCCGATGTCTATTCCGCCGGCCAGTCCGAAGAGATGCTTGGCCGCGCACTCAAGGATCTCGGCATTGAGCGCTCGGCAGTCGTGATCGCCACCAAATGCCACGGCCGCACCGGGCAAGGCATAAACGATCTTGGTGCGAGCCGCGGCCACATCATGGATGCGGTCGACAAGAGCCTCAAACGCCTCGGCACCGATCACATCGATCTTTACCAAATTCACGCAACCGACATCGTGACGCCGGTCGAGGAAACCATGCGCGCGCTCGATGATCTAACGCGCGCCGGTAAAGTGCGTTATATCGGCTGCTCCAATTGGCAGGCCTGGAAGATCATGAAGGCGCAAGGCGTCGCCGACACCCGCGGCACCGCGCGCTTCGAGACATTGCAAGCCTATTACTCCATCGCAGGCCGCGATCTTGAGCGCGAACTCGTGCCGGTCATGCAGGATCAGAAGATCGGCCTCATGGTGTGGTCGCCGCTCGCAGGCGGTTTGCTCTCCGGCAAATATGACCGCGACGGCAAGGGCCCGCAGGGCTCGCGCCGCAACTCGTTCGATTTCCCGGTTGTCAATAAAGAGCGCGCATTTGCTTGCGTCGAAGCCATGCGCACCGTTGCCAAGGCACATGACTCAACGGTTGCGCGCGTTGCCCTCGCTTGGCTGCTTGCCAAGCCCTGGGTGATGAGCGTCATCATCGGTGCGCGCAATGTTGACCAGCTAGAAGATAATCTCGGCGCGGCGAAGCTCGCGCTCACGGCTGACGATATGAAGAAACTCGATGAGGTGAGCGTGCTGCCGCCGGAATATCCGGGCTGGATGCTCGCCATGCAATCGGGCGATCGCCGGCCGCAGCCGAAATGAGCCTCGTTATGCGCGTCCTGAACTTTGGGCTGTTCATCCTCGGCGTGCTCGCCGTGCTGATGGGCCTGTTATGGATCGGGCAGGGGACGGGCTTGGTTCCCTGGCCCAAGCAAAGCTTCATGATCAATGAAATGCCGTGGGCCTATCGCCGTATTGGCCTAGCGATTGGCGGCCTTTTCATCTTGCTGATCTCGCGGCGAAGCAAGGGCTGATTGTCAGGCCGCGACGGCCTCGAAGATCGATATTGGGCTTTGCGTCGGTATGACGCGCTCAAGCTTGAAGCCTGCGGCGTTCAGCAGCGTACGATGCTCGGCCTCGTTGCGTTCGCGTCCGCCTGCAACGAGCAGCATGATGAGATCGGTCTGAATGACGGGGTGCAGATCGGGCTCGCTCGGCATGAGCATGCCGATTATGAAAAGCTTTGAACCTCTGGGAGCGGCTTTACGCAAATTCTTCAGCAGGGCGATGGACTTCTCGTCGTCCCAATCGTGAATGACGTTCATCAGAAGATAGGCGTCTGCTGCTGGCAAATTGTCCTTAAAGAAATCACCGGCGACGAGGCGCAGACGCGGTGTCGGATTGTCAGTCTGCGGATTGATGGCGTGCGGCAAGTCGAACAGGATGCCTTCCGGTTTCGATGAATTCTGCAATACTGCGCGGATGAGGTGGCCGCGTCCCCCGCCGATGTCGGCAATTGTGCTGAACGCCGAAAAGTCATATGCGCGCAATACTGCCGCAACTTCGCCCTTTGATCTTGCCGTCATGAATTCGTCGAACGACTTGGCTTCTTCCGAGTTGCGCGAGAGATGGCCAAACAGCGCATCGGGCCCGAACAATTCGGTTCCGGGCCGGCCCGTGCGCAAACTGTGCTGCATCATTGCAAGCGTTTCACGAAAGAGCGGCGGGATGAATTTCAGACTGCTCGCCGTTTGCGGATGATCCGACCTCAGGAGAGCCGACTGTTTCGAATGGCGGAAACGGTCATTCTCGTAGGCAAAGATGCCATTGCTGGCCAGAAAGAACATAATGCGATGAAGCGCATCCGGGTTGACCCCAACGCGGCTCGCAAGCGCCTGCGCCGTCTCGGGCGTTTCACCAAGCGCATCAGGCACGCCGGCCCTTACGAGCAACCCGCTGAGCAACGGAGAAAAGACGTTGGCCATGTGCTGAGGCTGATTGGCCGCAGTCACGGGCTCGTTCAAAGAAGAGGCGGTGGTGCCGGTCATGTTGATCCTCAAAGGAGGTGTGAAATGAAATGTAATTCTAGTTTACTCTACGAAGATGACAAAGACCGGGCGAGTGATTATCTAAAGGTAAGGTCAGACGGCCGGACGGCCGCCTTCAGCAATGGGGGAGGAAAGTCCGGGCTCCACGGAAGCACGGTGCCGGATAACGTCCGGCCAGGGCGACTTGAGGGAAAGTGCCACAGAGAACAGACCGCCGGTCCTTCGGGGCAGGCAAGGGTGAAACGGTGCGGTAAGAGCGCACCGCGCTTTTGGTAACAAAAGCGGCACGGCAAACCCCACCGGGAGCAAGACCAAATAGGGGCGGCGCGCGAAGGGCAACTTTCGCAAAACCTGTTTCCGGGTTGCCGCCCGGGTCGGTTGCGCGAGGCGCTTGGCAACAAGCGTCCCAGATGAATGGCCGTCTCCTGCCGCAAGGTAGCAGACAGAACCCGGCTTACAGGCCGTCTGACCTTTTTATCCGCGGACTCGTCCGCTTACGGATGATCGCCGCTGGCCGAAGACCCGCCATCCGATGCCGATCCAAAAGTTGATGCCGAATGCGAGCACGAGCAAGGTCGGCACGGCGAAGACGGCGAGCGCCTCAAAGAGGCCCGTGCTGAACGGGCCAAGCTTATTGCCGCCGAGATCGCGCCCCAGAGCCATCATCAAAAAGCGCAGCGTATAAGTGATGAGAACGCTGCTGATATTCACCCAAGTCGCGATGGGCGACAGCCAAGACGCACGGCAAGTCGTTGCGTAGGCCGAACTCGCATCGATCCAGATGCCGTAACACGTGGTTTGCGGCTCGGCGCCGGGCGCCGCAGTTTGCGGGTCGAAATGCGGCAAGAGCCTTTGCCCGGTGACATAGCCGAGCACGAGGAGCGCGCAGAGCCAGCCTGTGATCTCGGAAAGAATGCGAAGAATGATGCGCAAGTTTGTTCTCTTAAGGTTCGCGTTTCAGCACCAAAACCCTCTCCCTTTGGGGAGAGGGGAGGGTGAGGGTACAGAG
>JBAQHC010000410.1:0-2166 GCA_049288095.1 Alphaproteobacteria bacterium
CCCGGGTCGTGGTGGTCTCCGGCAATCGCGTTGAAGAATTCGATTTCGAGACTCAGACCAAGAAGCAGCTCAAAGGAAATATCTATCTCGCCAAAGTGACGCGCGTTGAGCCTTCGCTTCAGGCGGCCTTTGTTGAATATGGCGGAAACCGCCACGGCTTCTTAGCGTTCAGCGAAATTCACCCCGACTACTATCAGATCCCGCATGAGGATCGCTTGGCCTTGCTCGCTGAACAGGCCGAGGAAGACGAGTATGAAGAGGAGGATATCGAGGAGGCGTCTGCTTCTTCCGCCCCTTCAGAGAGCAATGGGCAAGGTCATGCGCATGATCATCCGTCTGCGGACGAATTAAGCATCGAAGCGCAGCGCGCCGCCGAGGCGGCAATGCGTGAGGGCGAGACGCCGCCTCCGGCGGAAGGCCCGCCGGCCTCGTTTGACGAGCATGTCGCGCCGACCGAGAGCTTCGATCAACCTAAGGAAGAAGCCCGCCCCGCGGTAACTGAATCGAGCGGCCTTGAGCCGATCGAAATCTCGACCTCGGCGGATGTTGCACTGTCGGATGAAGCCGAAGCTTTGCGTGAAGGGCTTGATGACTTGCCGTCGTCCGAGCGGGCAAGCGAAGTCGAGACCATCGAGACAGGGACAGCTGCCGAAGCGCCGCCCGAAGAGATTGGCGCGCAAGATGCGATGGAAGAGTTGCCGCGTCGCCGGCGCAAGATGCGCCGTTACAAGATCCAAGAGGTCATCAAGCGCCGCCAGATTTTGCTCGTTCAGGTCGTCAAGGAAGAGCGTGGCAACAAGGGTGCTGCGCTCACCACCTTTCTCTCGCTCGCGGGCCGCTATTGCGTCTTGATGCCGAACACCGATCGCGGCGGCGGCATTTCACGCAAGATCACGAGCGGTGCCGATCGCAAGCGCCTCAAAGAGATCGCGGTCGAGCTTGAAGTGCCGGAGGGCATGGGGCTCATCGTCCGCACCGCGGGCGCCAACAAAACCAAGGCCGAGCTCAAGCGCGATTTCGAATATCTCTTGCGCCTGTGGGAAAGTGTGCGCGAGCTGACGTTGCAATCGACGGCGCCCGCGCTCGTTTACGAGGAAGGCAATCTCGTCAAGCGCTCGATCAGAGATCTTTACGGCCGCGACATCGAAGAGGTGCTGGTCGAGGGCGAGGAAGCCCATAAGGAGGCCAGAGCCTTCATGAAGATGCTGACGCCTTCGCATGCGAAGAATGTTCAGCTGTATACGGATAAATTGCCGCTATTCCAGCGCTATCAAGTCGAGACGCAGCTTGACTCGTTATTTTCGCCGACGGTCGAGCTGAGATCCGGCGGCTATATCGTCATCAACTCGACCGAGGCGCTGGTCGCGATCGACGTGAACTCCGGCAAAGCGACGCGCGAGCACTCGATCGAGGAGACCGCGCTCAAGACCAATCTCGAAGCCGCCGAAGAGGTCGCGCGCCAGCTGCGCTTGCGCGACTTGGCGGGCCTCATCGTCATCGATTTCATCGACATGGAAGAGTACCGCCACGACCGCGCGGTGGAGCGCAAGCTCAAGGATTGCCTGAAGACGGACCGTGCGCGCATTCAAGTCGGGCACATCTCGGCTTTTGGTCTCTTGGAGATGTCGCGTCAGCGCTTGCGCGCCAGCGTGCTCGAAGGCTCAACACTCGTCTGCGAGACGTGCGAAGGCGCAGGCCGCGTGCCTTCAACCGAAACCACGGCGCTGCGCATCTTGCGCGCGCTCGAGGAAGAGGGCGTGCGCGGGCGGCTCGACGGCGCGCATATCAAAGCGCCGCCGGAAGTCGCGCTCTATCTCTTGAACTACAAGCGGCCGATGCTGCAGCAGATCGAGGCACGTTTTGGGCTGCCCTGCTACATCGAGTCATCGCCTGAGATGAAGGCTGGCCACTACGTCATTGAACGCGCGCCGGAAGGACTCATCGATTGGCAGCCGGCAAAGCCGGTGATCAGCCCGGAATCGGGCTTTGCTGTGCCCGCTTCCGAGGCTGAGGAAGAGGTCCCGGCGGAACCCGAAGACGAAGGCGTCATCGAGAGCGAAGGCGAGGTCATCGAAGCTGGCGACGGCGAGCCGCGTGAAATCCGCGTGAGCGAGGATGGCCGCGGCGATCGCGAGGGCGGACGCAGAGGCCGGCGCCGGCGCGGAC
>JBAQHC010000411.1:0-5626 GCA_049288095.1 Alphaproteobacteria bacterium
GGCTTCGCCATCCGACCTCTCCCTTGCAGGGAGAGGTTACGCGTGTACGTCTTACACTTTCAGCTTGAAGACCTGCTTCGCGTTATCTTCGAAAATCTTTTTTTTGTCGGCCGCCGAAAGCCATTCGATTTTCTCGACGCTTGGTTTCACATCATCGCAGGCGCGGTTCGTCTCGGGATTAAGATGCGATCCGGTGCCTGGGCATTCGGTGCCGAACATAATGCGATCCGCGCCAAGCATCTTGATGAAGAACTCGACCGATTCTGGGTTGTAGAGCACGCAATCATACCAGAGCTTGCGCATCTTATCGAGAAAGCGCTCACCCTTGGGCCGCGCCCACGTGCCCGCCTGATAGCGCCCGAGCTGATACGGCACCGCGCCGCCGCCATGCGGAATGATGATCTTGAGGTTCGGAAAGTCTTCAAACACTTTCGAATTGCAATAGGTGACGACCGCGATCGTCTCCTCGGTGATAAAGTGCGTCGAATAATTCTCGCGTTCGGATTTCGAGCCCGCCGAATGCAGCATCGCCGGAATGTCGAGCTCGCACAGCTTCTCGTAGAATGGATACCAATAGCGGTCATCGAGCGGTGGCGGCTGGCGCCCATCATTCTCGAACGGGTCCGAATTGAAGATGCAGCCTTTGAAGCCCATCTTCACGCAGCGTTCAAGCTCGCCGAGCGCATTTTCGATGGGGTCGCCCGCGACTACCGGTAGCGCGGCGATGCCGACGAAGCGGTCCGGATGCAGTCGCACATTCTCGGCGATCACATTGTGAAACTCTTCGTGCCACCACTGCACGATTTTCGCCGGGCGCTCCGAATGCATGAGCTGAAACGGCCGTGGCGAAATCAGCTGCAGGTCCGTGCCGTGCTTGTCCATCTGATCGAGATGGCCGCGCCCGAACACGCCGGTCGTATGCAGCGCCGCCTCGAGTTGCTCATCGGTAAACTTGAGCGGCGTGCGTCCATGCGCACCGCGCGCGGCGAGCTGATTGGCCTTCCAGGCGTATAGCCCTTGCGGCGCGCTGACATGACCGTGAATGTCGATGATCATTTCTTCCTCCCTGAATTCACCTCGTCCTTCGACAAGCTCAGGATGAGGAAGAAGTGTTTTACCCTCATGGTGAGCTTGTCGAACCACGAGGCGGCGGATTAAGCGCAAGAATGCGGTGCGCATAGACATCGACGCGCTCGAACACCCCGGCTTTGTAATATGGATCTTCAAGCGCAACACGCTTGGCCTCGGCCTTGCTTGACGCATCGAGGATAACGACCGTGCCCAGCGGCGGCGCATCGTTGAAATCGTCGAACAACGGCCCCGCAAGCACAAGCTTTGGTCCGAGCGCGATCCGGTAAGCGATATGCGCCTCGCGATTGGGCGCGCGCAAAGGGCCCGAGCCCGGTCTATCCCAATACTGGACCATGTAATGCGGCATTGCGGGCTCCAGCGAACTTGGCAGGGCTTTCCGAGCCAAGCCTAGTACTTATTGTACTACGCGTCAGCCCGTATAAGCTGGTAGTGAACAAACTCCCTTGAGGCGCTCAATGGCTGAAGACCTGATCGCGCGGCTCCGCCGTCTCGATGTCTGCGCGGTTTCCGATGCGTGCGACCGGTTGAAGCTGGCGCCTGCGATAACCGGAATAATGTCGCAAACCGTGCGCGCTCGCATTGCCGGGCGTATTGCAACGGTGAAAGTTGCAGCGGGCGAAAAGAAGGGCGGCTCGGCGCATCACCTGTGCACTGCAGCAATCGAAGCGGCGGAGCCCGGCGGAGTGGTTGTCGTTGAACAAACCACGGGCATCGATGCGGCAGGCTGGGGCGGCATTCTTTCGCGTGCCGCCAAGATGCGCGGACTCTCGGGCGCGATTGTCGATGGGCCAACCCGAGACGTCGATGAAGCCTTTGAGATCGAGTTTCCCGTTTTCGCGCGCGGCAGAACGGCGCGCACCGCGCGCGGCCGCATCCACGAAGCGGACACCAATTGCCCGGTGCATATCGGCGGCCAGCGCATCGAGCCCGGCGAATATGTGATCGCCGATTCATCCGGCATTGTGTTCATCAAGCCGGGAGATATAGCGGCGGTTTTGGAAGCGGCCGAAATGATCGCCGCCCGCGAGGCTGCGATGACGAAAGATGTGCTCGCCGGCAAGCCGGTGAGCGAGGTCATGGGCGCGAGCTACGAGCAATTGCTGGGGCACAAATAGCAATGCGCATGCCGCCCCTTGAGACAGAGCGCCTGATCCTGCGCCGCTGGCGGCCTGAAGATCGCGAGCCGTTTGCTGCGATCAACGGAGATCCGGAAGTCGGGTATTGGCTCGGCGGCGTGATCACGCGCGAGCGCAGCGATGGGAGCATTGCGCGCGCAGAAGCATCGTTTGAGGAAAAGGGCTTCGGGCGTTGGGCCGTCGAGCGCCGCTCTGACGGTGCACTGATCGGGTGGACCGGAATAATGACAGTCTGGCCCGAGTATCCGTTCTCGGGTGTCGAGATTGGATGGCGCCTAACACGCTCAGCCTGGGGCCAGGGCTATGCGAGCGAGGCCGCGCGCGCTGCCTTGAAAGACGGTTTTGAGCGCGTAGGTTTTTCCGAAATTCTTGCTTATACGACGCTGAGCAATCATCGCTCGATGCGCGTCATGGAGCGGATCAGCATGACGCGCGATCCGGCGCGAGACTTTGACCATCCGCTGCTCGCGCGCGATCATCCGATGTCGCGCCATATGCTCTTTGTCGCCAAACGGAGCCCTCGATGACCGATGCCAATGTCGAACGCGCGAGCCGCCTGGATTGCGCTTCCCTCAGCGACGCGATGGACCGGCTCGGCATTCCCGGCCAATGCTTCGGCATCAAGCCGCTCGATCACAAATTCCGCATGGCCGGCCGCGCTTTCACTTTGCTTTACACGCCGATCGGCACGCCGCTCGGCAATGTCGGCGATTTCATTGATGACGTGCCGGCCGGCAATGTCGTCGTCATCGATAATGGCGGGCGCGAGGACGCGACAATCTGGGGCGATATTCTCACTTATTGTGCGCACAAGCGCGGCGTCGGCGGCACTGTGATCGACGGCGTTTGCCGCGATACCTCGCTCGCGCTCTCACTCAATTATCCCATGTACACCAAAGGCTATTATATGCGCACCGGCAAAGACCGCGTGCAGCTTGAAGCCACCAATGTGCCGGTGACGGCCGGCCACGTGCGCGTGAATGCCGGCGACATCATGCGCGGTGATTCTGATGGCGTCATCGTCATCCCGAAGCAGCGCGAGCTTGAAGTGATCGAAACGGCCGAGGCCATCGAGCGCGCAGAGGAAAAGATCAGAGAGCTTGTCGGCTCCGGCATGACGCTGCGCGAAGCGCGGGCCCAGCAGCAGTATCACGTGCTTCAACGCCGCAAGGATAAGTGACGTTATGAGTCTTGTTCCCTCCCCCTTGTGGGGAGGGTTAGGGTGGGGGTCGAAACAAAGAACATCTTGCCGAAATCATCACCCCACCCCGGATTCCTTCGGCATCCTGCCCTCCCCATCAAGGGGAGGGAGAAGAGAAGCCGGACGTTGGAAGGAAACACCAGATGACCGAACGCACGAAACCGCCATTCAGGGCCGACCACGTCGGCAGCCTCATCCGCCCGCAAGAGCTTGTCGACGCGCGAGCCAAGAAAGCCAATGGCGAAATGAGCGAGGCCGAGCTTAAGCGTATTCAAGAGGCTGCGATCCGCGATGTCGTGAAGATGCAGGAGGATTTGGGTCTTCACTCCGTCACTGACGGCGAATTCAATCGCCAAAGCTGGCAAACTGATTTCGTGATGCGCTTTGACAACGTGAAAAGCGGCCAGGCCAGGCTCTCCGTGCAGTTCCACAACGAACAGGGCTCGACCGAAGGCAAGCCGGCCGTCGTGCAAGTCGCTGGCAAGCTCAACCGCCCCAAGCCGATTTTCGTCGATGATTTCAAGTTCCTGAAATCGGTCACGCGCGAGACGCCGAAGATCACGATTCCCTCGCCTTCCGTCATGCATTTCCGTGGTGGCCGCGATGCGATCGACGACAAAGCCTATCCGGACATGGCTGATTTCTATAAGGATCTCGCGCGCGTCTATAACGAAGAGATCATGGATCTTGCGGGCGCCGGCTGCCGCTATTTGCAACTTGATGAAGTCAACTTCGCTTATCTCTGCGATCCAAAATTGCGCGAACAGGTGAAAACCGGAGTCGGCGAGGACCCTGCACAATTGCCGCACACCTACGCACGCCTCATCAACAATGCGATCAAAGGCCGCCCCGCCGACATGACGGTGTGCATGCATCTCTGCCGCGGCAATTTCCGCGGCAATTGGGTCGCCGAAGGCGGCTACGATCCGGTTGCCGAAGTTCTCTTCAATGAAGTGGGCGTTGACGGCTATTTCCTCGAATATGATTCAGCGCGCGCGGGCGGCTTCGAGCCACTGCGCTTCGTTCCGAAGAACAAGACGGTGGTGCTCGGCCTTGTGACGACCAAGAAGGGCGAGATCGAGAAGAAGGACGATTTGAAGCGCCGCATCGATCAGGCGTCGAAATTCGTCCCGCTTGAGCAGCTGTGCCTGTCGCCACAATGCGGATTTTCCAGCGGCGTCGGCGGCAACACGATGGATATCGATCATGAGAAGGCAAAACTTGCGCTTGTCGTTGAGACCGCGCGCGAGGTCTGGGGCTCGGCCTAGTATTGTTGCCATAACAACAAACGCGGCCTAAACTGCGGCCGCACGATAATAAAGGAGGACGGGATGGTGGACCGCGTGAAGAGCAAGATCGCGCTGATCACGGGCGGCGCAGGCGGCATCGGCGCGGCGACGGCAAAGCGCCTCATCGAGGAAGGCGCCAAAGTGACCATCACCGATGTCGATGCGAATGGCGGCAAGATCGCCGAAAAGCTCGGCTGCGATTTCATCTGGCACAATGTGACCAGTGAGAACGAATGGAAGGCGATCGTCGGCGCCGTCGACAAGAAATATGGCGGCATCGATATTCTGCTCAATGCGGCCGGCATTGAGGGGGAGCTTCAAAACTCGACCCCCGAGCATACGACTTACGAAGAATGGCGCCGCGTCTTCTCG
Source organism: Alphaproteobacteria bacterium (assembly GCA_049288095.1). Taxonomy (GTDB): domain Bacteria; phylum Pseudomonadota; class Alphaproteobacteria; order CAWBKL01; family CAWBKL01; genus CAWBKL01. The sequence continues at coordinate 5,091 of JBAQHC010000411.1, forward strand.
ATCAATTGCGACGGTACATTCTTGGGCTGCAAGACCGTGCTGCCAGTGATGAAGCGCAAGGGCGAAGGCTCAATCGTCAATATCTCTTCCATGGTCTCGTTCTTCCCGACGCCCACGACCTGCAGCTACGGCGCCACGAAAGCCGCCGTTCAGCAATTCTCGAAATCCGTTGCCGCCTACGGCGCGCGCGAAGGCTGCCACATCCGCTGCAACTCAGTGCATCCCGGTATCATCCGTACAAGGATGCTTTTGCATATTGCGCAGGAGATGGCACAGGCGCCCGAAAGCCAAGCGAACAAGGCTGCCGAAGACCTGGCCAAGCAAATCATTCCCTTCGGCCGATTAGGCGAGGCCGAGGAAGTGGCCGAAATGATCCTCTATCTTGCCTCCGATGAGTCACGCTACGTTACCGGCTCGGAATTCCGCATTGACGGCGGCTGGGGCATCAGCGCGATGCGGTAGCTGCCGCGGGCTCATGGTTCGACAAGCTCACCATGAGGCCCTCATCCTGAGCTTGTCGAAGGATGAGTGGGAGG
>JBAQHC010000412.1:0-3574 GCA_049288095.1 Alphaproteobacteria bacterium
CTGCGAGACCATTCGCGGATCGCCAATCACGATGTCGGCTTGTCCGGAATTGAGCCGCTCGCCGAGATCAAGCGAATAGGCCCTCACGCGCAATTGGGCCGATGGCGCTTCATGCCGCAATTGCTCGACGACACCCGGCATGAGCGTCGCGCTGACATAGCCGCCGGCGATAACGGTGAACGTCCGGTCGGTGGTCTTGGGGTCGAAGCCCGCGGTGACGGCGGCTTGCAGCTGCTCCAGAGCGGCTTGGACGCCGCGCGCCAGCTCGCCCGCGCGCGTGGTCGGGCGCATCGACCGGCCATCGCGCACAAAGAGGGGATCGCCCAGGAGGTCGCGCAGGCGGGTTAAGGCATGGCTGACGGCCGACTGGGTCAGCCCGAGCCGTGCGCCGGTCCGCGTGACGCTCCGCTCCTCCAGCATCACGCTGAGAACGCGGAGAAGATTGAGGTCCAAAGTGTTAAAATGAATCTGATTCATTTCGTATGTGCGCAAATGTCATTTGAATCATAGTATCGGCGGGCCTAAACAAATTGCAACCGGGGGATAGTTATTGTCCCACCGGCGCCGGGGCTTTGACCTGGCCCTTTGGAGCCCTTCGTGAACGACATAAAGAGCGAGCAACTGGTCGCCGAGGAGGCTAGCCGCCGGGCGACAAGGCAGGCACGGCTCCGCGGGCTCAAATGGCCGCTGATGATCGGCGTTCCCGCCGTTGTGCTAGCGATCGGCGCGTATTTCTACATCGCCGGCGCCCGCTATATCGCAACTGACGATGCCTATGTCGGGGCCGCTCGCACCGCTGTCGCCGCGAGCGTTCCCGGGCGCATCATCGCCATCAATGCTCACGAAAATGAGTTTGTGAAAAAAGGCGATGTGCTGCTTGTCATCGACAAGAGCAATTACGAAGCCGCTGTCGAGCGCGACCAAGCCGAACTCGATGCCGCGCGGCTGCAAGTTGAGGCGCTGCGTGCGAGCTATGAGCAAAGCCTGGCCGGGCTTAACACAGCGCAGGCAAGCGCCGCTTATGCCGCGCGCGAGAAAGACCGCCAAGCCGCCTTGCTCAAGGCCGGGATCTCCTCACAACAGGATTTCGACCGGGCCTCTCATCAAAACGACGAGGCCCAGCTTGCGGTCGCGAGCGCCGAGCAGGGAGTTGCTAAAGCGAAAGCCGATCTGGGCGGTATTACGGGCGACAATATGGACACGCATCCGCGCATCGCGCAGGCGATCGCAACGCTCAACCGCGCCAAGATCGATCTTGCGAACACGAATGTCGTCGCCGCGGCCGACGGCATCGTTACGAAAGTCGATCAAGTTCAAATCGGCTCCTACGCCAGCACATCGCAAGCGTTGTTCTGGCTCGTCTCGAAGGAGCGCTGGGTTGAGGCCAATTTCAAAGAAAATCAGCTTGCCCATTTAAAGCCCGGCGAGACCGCGACGATTTCGCTCGATGCATTTCCGGGCAAGACAATCAAAGGTTGCGTTGTGAGCTTCAGCCCGGGAACGGGATCGAGCTTTTCTCTGTTGCCGCCTGAGAACGCCACCGGCAATTGGGTGAAGGTTGCGCAGCGGCTGCCGGTGCGGCTCAACATCACCGAAGCGCCTCAGGATGTGTTCCTCGCTTCGGGGCTTAGCGCACATGTAAGCGTCGACACGAAGTCTCAAATCGATTCGTGTGGGCGCACGGCCGCGCCATGAACTACCTCACAATGACGAGCGGGCGACGGTGGGCGATCACCGTCTCGATCATGCTCGCGGCGATGATGAACACGCTCGACACGACGATCGCCAATGTCGCGCTTCCGCATATCCAGGGCAGCGTCGGCGCATCGCAAGAGCAAATTACGTGGGTGCTCACCTCTTATCTGATCGCCGCCGCGGTGATGACGCCGCTGACTTCGTGGTGCGCGGAGCGGTTCGGCCGTAAGGAGCTGTTTCTCATCTCGATCGGCGGCTTTACCGCCGCTTCGCTCTTGTGCGGCATCGCAACGTCACTGCCGGAAATCGTGCTCTTCCGTTTGTTCCAGGGCCTCTCCGGCGCGGCGCTCTTGCCGCTGTCGCAAGCCGTGCTGCTCGACATCAATCCGCCGGAGAATCATGGCCAAGCCATGTCCATTTGGGGCGCCGGCGCAGTGCTCGGGCCAGTGCTTGGGCCGGTGATGGGCGGCTGGCTCACCGACAATTGGAGCTGGCGCTGGGTGTTTCTCATCAATCTGCCGGTCGGCGTTTTGGCCTTTATCGGCGTGATGTTCTTCATGTCGGAGGAGCGCCACAAGAATCCGCGTCCGTTTGATTTCCAAGGCTTTGCGACACTCACGCTCGCGATCGCGTGCCTGCAGCTGATGGCCGACCGCGGCCCGACCAAGGATTGGCTCGGCTCGCCGGAAATCTGGGCCTATATCATCTTGTGCGGGCTCGGGCTCTATTGGTTCATCATTCACACTCTCACGACCAACAAGCGCCCGTTCTTCAATCCGGAGATGTTTGCCGACCGCAACTTCCTCACCTGCACCGTGATCGGATTCATGATTGGCCTGCTGCTCTATGGATCGATGGCGTTGTTGCCACCGCTCATGGAGAATCTTCTCGGCTATCCTGTGCTTACCACCGGCCTCGTGCAAATGCCGCGCGGCATCGGCATGCTGATCTCGATGCTGTTCATCGGTCAGCTCGTCAACCGCATCGATGTGCGTTTGCTCGTGCTCGGCGGCCTTGCGCTGAATGCCGTATCGGCTTGGCAAATGGCGCATTTCAATCTGCAGATGAGTACAGGACCACTGGTCATCTCAGCCTTCCTGCAGGGGCTCGGCACGGCGATGATCTTCGTGCCGCTGAGTACGATGGCGTTTGCAACGCTGTCGCCCGCGTTACGCACTGAAGGTGCGGCGTTTTATACGCTAATGCGCAATATCGGCAGCGCGATCGGCATCTCGATCATTCAGGCCATTCATGTCGATTCCATCCAAACCGCGCATGCGCGCCTCGTCGAGCATTTGCGGCCCGATAATCCGCTGGTTCAGAGCTCGGGCGTCGACCTCGCAACCACCGCCGGCCAGCTGATGGCGAACGGGATGGCTGAACGGCAAGCAGCCATGCTTGCTTATGTCAACGACTTCTACATCATGCTCGCGGTCGCCGTGCTGATCGCGCCGCTCATGTTGTTTGTACGCACGCCGAGCGCAGCACGCGCTGCGCGAGCCGGAAATATTGCGAGCGCCGCCGTTGAATAGACTTCTAACCACCGTTGCATGCGTTGCGCTGCTTGCCGGCTGTGCGGTCGGACCAAATTACAAACAACCCGCGCCGCCGCCGGATACCAGCTACACAATGAAGGGCGATGTAGCACCGCCGAACGCCGTATTCGTGAGCGCGCCGCAAGGCACCGCCGCGTGGTGGCGCGAATTCGGCTCGAACGATCTTAATGCGGTGATGCTGAAGGCGCTCGCCGGCAACCAGGATCTCGCCAAGGCCGATGCAACGCTCAAGGAAACCAAAGCTTATGAAGATGAAGCCAGCGCCGCGCGTTGGCCGTGGCTCGATGCCAAGGCGGGCTATGACCGTGAGAAGATCAATTTGA
>JBAQHC010000413.1:0-2761 GCA_049288095.1 Alphaproteobacteria bacterium
AGAGCGAAGCCTTGGGACATTCTTCGCCGGTGCGCAACCCGCGGCCGGCTCCCAAAGTCGCTTCAAGCGAGAGGACTTTGAAATGGCGCGTGGATCATATTTTTCGAGCCCGCTTCTTTTGGGCTTCGAGGAAATCGAGCGGCTGCTCGACCGGGTCAACAAGACGGCCCATGACGGTTACCCGCCTTATAATATCGAGCAAATCGGCACCGATCGCTTGCGGATCACGCTCGCCGTTGCCGGGTTCGACCGCGAGTCGCTCTCGGTAAACATAGAGGACAATCAGCTCGTCATTCGCGGCAAGCAGGCCGAGGACGAAGAGCGGACTTATCTGCATCGCGGCATTGCGACGCGCCAGTTCCAGCGGTCCTTCGTGCTCGCCGAGGGAATCGATGTGGAAAGTGCGGATTTACAGAACGGGCTCTTGGCGATCGGCTTGAAACGGCCGCAACCCGAAACAGTTGTCCGCACGATCGAGATTCAAGGCGAAGGCGGCACAAAGCGCGATTCGCGCAAAGAGGTGCCGACATTGAACATAGTTACCAAACGCCGTGAGGAAGGCTGAAACGCGGCGAAGGAAAGCTGAAATAAGGGAATCGCACCCTATATTGTTGTTGTGTGGAACTCGATTGCCGGTGTGCTTGTTTGAGAATGGGGCACTGGCCGGGTGGCCGAGGAGGTTGAAATGAATACGAACACGAATCATGAGCGCCCCGGCATGAGCGCCGAGATGTTCGCCGCATTGGGCGGCCCGAACCTCGTTTATGTCCGTGCGGTAGAGCCTAAGGATCTCACGGGAACCGTCCCCGAGGACGTGCTTGCCGGCGCCGAGCGCTTTTACGCTTTGCATGCCGCCGATGGCACGCGCGTGGCGGTATTGAGCGACCGTGAGGCCGCGTTTATCACGGCCCGCCAGCACGACATGGTGCCGGTGAGCGTGCACTGAACAACCGGATTGTCCGGCAACGGATGAATTTTGGATTGCTGATCCCCCGGCGAAAGCCGGGGGATTTTGCGTTTGGCGAAGTGCGACGGAATTGATCCACCAAACCTCTTCAGGTCTCCGCCCGGTTTATTGTTCATGCCGGGGACATGGTTGACACATCTTCGGAGACATGGTTGACGCCTCGCAATTTCTTAGCGCGACGGGTTATTGAGGTCTACCTCGGTGATCTGGTGGGCACCGAAGAAGACTCCGTAGCGGCCGTTTGTGGCCTGGGGCCGGATCGCCAGCAGCTCGCCGCGCAGGGCTTGCGGCACTTTGATGAGCACGCCTTGGAAGCTGACATAAGAGTAGCGTGCCCCAACCCGGCGTAGGATTTCGCCGGGTGCGTAAGGGATGTCGATCGCTTGCTTGGATGGCCGTCGCGGGCTGGCCCGATAGCGGCTCGCCGGAACCTCTTGATCCAGGGCCTGATGCGGGCGCTCATGGTTGTAGACATGCCGCCAGCGGTCGAAAGCGCGCTGTGTTTCGACAAGATCGCAAAAGCTGTTGAGCGCGAACACCTCGGCCTTCAAGGTTCGATGAAAGCGTTCGTTCTTGCCGCGGCTTTGCGGATGATAAGGACGGCTGTGCAAAAGATCGACGCCCAGCTTCAAAAGCCAAACCTCGAACCTGGTCCAGCTGCCGTAAGGTCCGTCACCCCAAGGTGAACCGTTGTCGACATACATCGCCTCCGGCAGGCCATAGCGATTGAAAACACCATCCAGAGCGCGCTCCACAGTCGCCGTCTGTTCGTTGGCGCAGGCCTTCAAGCAAAGCGCATAGCGCGAATGATCGTCGATGACGGTCAGCGGATGGCACCAGCCGCGCTTAAGCTGCACTCTGCCTTTGAAGTCCATCTGCCACAGCTGATTGGGCGCCGCCTTCTCGAACCGCTGCAGCGCTGTGCAAGCTCCCGCGGCAGGCGCAATGCGCTGGTGACGAACCAGGATCCGATGCACCGTGGAGCTGGCGGGCACCGTCTTGCGCGTCCGTTTCAGGATGCGTCTGATCTTGTGAGCGCCCCAGGCCGGATTGCGGTCTCTTATCGCGAGCACTGCCGCTTCGACCGCGGCTGAGGATTTGCGCGGCGATCGCTTCGGCCGCCGCGAGCGATCCTCAAAGCTCACATCCCCCTCGCGCGCCCGGGCAAGCCACTTGTAGCCCGTCTGCGCACTGATCCCGAACCGCCGGCACAGCTCCCGCCGGTTCGCACCTTCCTTCTTCGCCAACGTAACGAACTCGATACGCGCATCCATGATCGACACCTCTCTCCACGGCATGGATGGCCTCCCTTGCAGCCAGGTCCCATGCCAAATGTGTCAACCATGTCTCCGAATGACTGTCAGCTATCTCCCCGGGCTAAACAACAAGCCGGGCGAAGACGGAAGGAAGCGGATGTGCCTTATGCCGCAGCCCTTGCGGCGTCGCGCTTGAGAAAATAGCCGCTCATGAAATAGGCCAAGGCGCCGAGCGCGCAACATGTGATTGCGATCAGCAGCGAATAGCGGATCGCTATTTCGCCATAGCGCGCTTGGAGCAAATCATTGACGTGGCCGATCAAGATCGGCCCCAGGATTTGTCCGACGAGCGTAGTGGTGAGCAGGTTGAGCGAGATACTTGTCGCGCGCATGCGCGGGCGCGCAACGGCGATCAGCGCGGAATAGGCTGCTGGCTGATGCATGATAGAAAGCAGCGATGAGGCGAGCATGGCACCGATCCAAACCGCATCGCTATCGCTGAGCACGAACAGCAGGTCGCAAGGCACCAGCGCAAAGC
>JBAQHC010000414.1:0-2210 GCA_049288095.1 Alphaproteobacteria bacterium
GCAAATGGCGCCGATATCGCCGAAGTGATTGGCGATACGCTCAAGCTCCGCCATGAGAGCACGCAAATACTGCCCTCGTGGCGGCACCTCGATCTCCAATGCTGCCTCAACCGCACGCGCAAAAGCCCACGAATAAGCAACGGTGCTGTCACCCGAGACGCGTCCGGCCAATTTCGCTGCGCGATCGATCGCTGATCCGCGCATGAGCGCGTCAATTCCCTTGTGCACGTAACCGAGCCGCTCTTCGAGGCGAACGACCGTCTCGCCATTGACGGTGAACCGGAAATGACCCGGCTCGATGATTCCGGCATGAACGGGCCCAACGGCGATTTGATGCAGCCCCTCGCCTTCCGAGGGCAAGAAGGCATATGTCGCAAGCGCTGGATCGCACGCGTTTCCGTCTCCAAGCGGATGGCGCACGCCCCAGCGGTCATGATCGAGCCACGACCGCGTGTCAGGAGCACCCGCCGCGACCAGGCCCGACAGATCAGAAATCGTGCGCTCAAGGTGAATTGCCGGTGCGTGCAGATTAGCAACCGATGGGAAATGGCCACCAGCGCATTCCAGGCTGAAAATGCAAACGCCAATTTGTTCCGCGATTGCCGCCAGATGCACAGTTTGCGCATCGGCCCACATACTGAGCAAAGTCGCGTGGCCTGCAGCGATCTCCTTGGCGGCGCCGAGCCAAGCCTCGCGATCAACAGAGATGCGAGGCCACGGCTTGTGCTGCCCCATGGGCACTCCGTTCCGTACAATCTCCTGAAGCTGTGGCATCGCGCCTGCCTATCCCAAGAGCGCCGCGACGTGGCGAAACCAAGTAACAAGCTCCTGCGGCAGATAGATTCCGGCGGCCGCTACGAGCGACAAATGCATGAAAATCGGAATCGGCGAAGCACGCACTTTGGCCGAGCTGCCGATCGGCGTGCCAAACGCTACGCCCTGAAGCCTCAAGAGAAGCGCACCAAACGCGATCAGCAGGCCAAACACGAGCGGGATCGCGAGCAGAGGCTCGCGTGCGAAGGTCGAGCTCACGACCAGGAACTCGCTCATGAAGATGCCGAGCGGCGGCATGCCCGCAATCGCGATCACGCCAAGCACAAGCGTCCAACCGAGCAGCGGATGCGACTCCGTCAGCCCTCTGATGTCGGCAATCTTTTGTGTGCCTTTTGCCTGAGCAATTTGGCCAACCGAGAAGAAAATCGCCGACTTGGTCAGGCTGTGCATTGTCATATGCAAGAGCCCGGCAAAGTTCGCGAGCGGCCCGCCCATGCCGAATGCGAAGGTGATGATTCCCATATGCTCGATCGACGAATAGGCGAACAGACGTTTGATGTCGCGACGGCGATAGAGCATGAACCCGGCGAAAATGAGTGAGGTAAGACCCATCACGATCATCAAAGGTCCGGGCGCTATCGCGTGCGGGTTCGCGGCGAGAAGCAGCTTGAATCGCAACACGGCATAGAGCGCAACATTGAGAAGGAGGCCTGACAAAACTGCTGAGATGGGCGTCGGGCCCTCGGCATGGGCATCGGGCAGCCAGGCATGGAGCGGCGCAAGCCCGACTTTCGTGCCATAGCCCAACATCAAGAAGATGAAAGCGACGTTGAGCAGAGCCGGATCGAACTTATCGACATGCGCGATCAGCACGGTCCAAACCATGCCTTGCAAGCCCTCGCCGACGACGGGACGCGCCGCCATATAGACGATGATCGTGCCAAACAGCGCAAAGGCAATTCCGACGCTGCCAAGAATGAAATATTTCCACGCCGCCTCAAGCGCCTCATGCGTGCGGTAGATACCGACCATCACGACAGTTGTCAGCGTTGCGAGCTCGATCGCCACCCACATGAGGCCGATATTGTTCGCAATCAGCGCCAGATTCATGCCGAACATCATGATCTGATACATCGCGTGATAGAACTTCAGGTAGTTGGGCGTGAGTCGCCCGATTTCCAGTTCATGACCGATATAGCTTGCGCTGAAGACGCTCGTCGTAAACCCGACGAGGCTATTGAGCACAATGAAGACGATGTTGAGGTCATCGACCTGAAGATAGGAGCCGCCCTGCGGCTTGTGGACGAGCATCGACAGCGCGACGGCCAGCGTTATCAGGCATGCGACGACATTGAGGCGCGCCGAGAGACGATAACCCGGAACGAAAGCGAGCACCGCCGCCGAGATCGCCGGAACCAGAAGAAAGAGCTTAATAG
>JBAQHC010000415.1:0-7853 GCA_049288095.1 Alphaproteobacteria bacterium
CGATAGTGGCGGCGGACAAACCAATAGCAAATGACCGGGACCGGGGCCGCGATTGCCGCGGAAACCGCAAGCGACAGGTTCAGCTTTCCTTCATCGCGGAAGACGATTTGAGTGAGCATGGCGATGAAAGTCGGGCCAAGGCCCGTCCCCAGCACGTTGATTATGAAGAGATAGAGCGAGCTGATACGCCCACGCATCTCATTGGGCGTGACGACCTGCAAAGCGGCGCTGAGTGGCGCGCCCCCAATCGAGAAGATTGTGCCGTTGATCGCAGCACATCCCAAGGCCAGCCACGGCGTCGGCATCAGCGGGCCGATAATGCCCCATGGCAATGCAAAGATGCTGACCCAGGCCGCCACGCGCATATTTGCATCGTCGAAGCCGCGCCTTGCATAACGCTCGGAAAGCCAAGTGCCGATCATAAGGCCAGTGGGCGCCGTGATGAGAATCATGACCCCAAGAAGATAGCCGGTCTGCACGGCGCTCCACCCATAGCTGCGCCGATAGAACTCGATGCTCCATGCGGCTGAGCCGGAAAAGACAATGGTGCTGACGCCGACGGCCAAGAAGATCGGCAAATAGCATTTGCGATTGCGGCCGACAAACTTCAGCACATCGAGCCATGAGATGCTCCTCGCCGTTTCGGATTTAGTCAAACGGCCGCGCCGCGGCGGCTCCACGATCGTGAACATAAGCGCAGCGACAACCAGTCCCGGCAGGCCGACGACGAAGAACACCATTTGCCAATTGTGAATCGTGCCGAGCACCGGCACATGGAGATCTGGAACGCCCGAAAGCGATTGGATGACGCCGGCCCCGATCATTTGCGCAAGGCCAACACCGGCAATCGATCCGAAGCTCATGATGGCAATCGCTCGCGTGAGCCGCGCAGGCGGAAAGAAATCCGACAGCATCGAAAACGTCGCCGGGCCGGTGCATGCCTCGCCGACGCCGACGCCGACACGGCAGAAGAAGAAGCTCCAGAAGTTCTGCGCGACACCGCACAGCGCCGTCATGCCGCTCCAGCAGAACAAGCCGAATCCGACGATGAAGCGCCGGCTCTTCGAATCCACGAGCGACGCAATCGGAAAGCCGAGGATGATGTAAAATACAATGAAGGCAAAACCCATCAAAACGCTTACCTGCATGTCGGAGAGATGCAGGTCGTGTTTGATCGGCTGAACGAGCAAATTGATGATGCCGCGGTCGAGGAAATTGACGACGAGGGACATCGCAAACAGGAACAACGCCCAATAGGCCTGACCAAGCGGCGGATAATCCGCCCGTGCATCCTCTCGCGCCTCGGCGACAGCGGCGGCGGCCGCAAGCTCAGCCGGCGCGGTCGCCGGGATTTCAGCCATCTTGTTCTCTCCTTAGTCCCAGGCTTTGGCAGCGGCGACACTGCGCTCATAATGTTTGATGCCTAGCCAAAAGGTAAGCGCGGCAATCGGACCGACGATTGCGGCCGAGAGCGACATCGAATAACGAAGTGCACCTTCATTGTGGAAGACAAGATCGGTGAAGAGCGCGATGAATGTTGGGCCGAGCCCTGTGCCGATAATATTGATGACCATCAGGTTGAGTGCATTCACCTGGCCGCGCATCTCATTTGGTGTGACGGCTTGGATCGCGGCAAACTCGGTCGGGTTGGCCATTGCCCCGATGAGCGCACTGAAGAGCGCAAAGCCTAGAGCGAGCTCGGGCGTCGGCATCAATGGCCAGATCACTGCAAGAGGAATGGTCACGAGCGCGACCCAGCAGACGACGCGCATATTGGCGTCGTCAAAGCCGCGCTTGTGATACCACTCCGCAAGCCGGCTGCCGATGAGCAGGCCGACAGGCGTGGCGGCCATCGCAAGGATGCCAAGCGCAAGTCCTGCGCGCTGCGCACTCCAGCCGAAGCTGCGCTGATAGAACACGACCGCCCATGCGAGAGCGCCACCGCCATAGGCCGAGCGCAGGGCAAGACCGAGCAGGATGGGCACATAGGTCTTCCAGTGGCTGCCGATGAATTGCGCGACATCAAGGATCGGCACACCTTTCTTGGGATCGCTCTTTGTCATGCGCCCGCGGCGTGGCGGCTCCACCACCGTCAACATCAACGCGGCGACGATAAGGCCGGGAAAACCGACGATGAAAAAGACAAGCTGCCAATTGTGAACGACGCCGATGAAGGGCAGCGTGAAATTCGGGACGCCCGAAACGAGCTGAATGACGCCGGAGCCGATGATGAGCGCAAGGCCGCCGCCGACAACCGCCCCCATCTGCATGAACGCAATTGCCCTTGGTAATTTATGGCGAGGGAAGAAGTCCGATAACATCGACATGGTGGACGGCCCGGTGCAGGCCTCGCCGACACCTACACCGACACGGAAAATAAAGAAGGAGGCGAAGTTCTGCGCAATGCCACAAAGCGCGGTCATCGCGCTCCAGCAAGCGAGCCCGAAGGCCATGATCCGCCGCCGGTTGCCAGAGTCGGCAAGGCGCGCGATGGGCAGGCCGAGGACCACGTAAAACGCGACGAAAGCGAAACCCATCAGATAGCTGACTTGAATATCTGAGAGATGCAGATCGCGCTTGATCGGCTCGACGAGCAAATTGAGGATTCCGCGGTCGAGGAAGTTGACGACAAGCGAGAGCGCGAACAGGAACAGCGCCCAATAAGCGTGTGAAAGCGGCGGATATTCCGCAGCCGATGCGGTCGTTGCTACCTGCCCGGGTGTGATTGCTCCAACAGCTGAGGTATCGGCCGGCGGAGCGCCAACCGCCAAAGAATTGCCGGTCGTTGAAGCCATAGTTCCTCCCAGGCCGCGCTCTTCGGCGCGTACCGCGGCACGAGACTAGGCAGGTATGAGCTACCTGTCATCTAGCAGCGCAGTGATATCACGCTTGACTTGCCCCGGTTTGCCAGCAGCCGGAGCCTGCTCAGGCCTTACGGGGCGCCAGCATGGCCGCCGCGCGCCTTGAGAAACTCGGCGACCTCGGGGCGCCTTTGAAATACCGCCCAGCCATAAGGCGTGGAGTTATGCAGATCCTCGATCGCGTTTAGCTCGGCGCCATTGTCCAGAAGTATCGCGGCAACATGCGTATGACCGTTCCGCGCCGCAAGATGAAGCGGCGTCACCCCAACGTCGGCGCGGGCATTGACATCGGCGCCACGCACGGCGAGCAGCTGAGCGATGTCTTCATGGCCCAGCTGACTCGCGACATGCAACAGCGTCTCACCGACCGGTTTCTCTCCACGCGCCGATATGATCGGCGCCATGAGCCGGTCGGGCTTGCGAGCGCGCACCAGGCTCGGATCAGCGTTCAAAGCTCGCTCGACCTCGACGAGATCACCGAGCGCACAAGACAGAAAGACATCCTTTTTCCCGGTCACCCGCAGCAGTCGCACACCCGCCTCTCTGCGTCGCGATCCATAGCTTGCGATGCGCTCGGCGGCGGTCTGGTCATATTTATCGTGTGCGTCCGGATCAGCGCCGGCCGCGAGCAATAGATCCACGATCTCGGCACTCGCCGCATAGTGCAAAGGCGGCGCATTGTTGGGACCTGGTGCACGGGTGAGCGATGGATCGGCTTGAAGCAGCGCACGAACGCGTGCCGCATCGCCCATTGCCGACGCAGCCCAAATGTCTATGACCGCGCCGCGCGCAGTGAGCAGCTTGGCGACCTCCAGATGCTCCGGCCGGCCATGATGGATCGCCAGCTGAAGCGCAGTCCAGCGATCGTTCGTAGCTCCGTGCCAATTCGGATCGGCGCCACGATCCAAAAGCTCACGCACAATATCCGCTCTGCCCCATTCCGTCGCAACAATCAGAGGCGGCACGACTGGTTTACCGGCCCAATAGGGATGCTCGCCCTCGCCGCTCACAAGCGCGGGATCGGCATCGAGCATTGCGGCAACATCGGCCGCTTTCTCAAGGGCTGCCGCGCGCAGCACCCGCATCACTCTTTCAGCGAAGTCGGCGCTCGGTTGCGCGGGCTTACCTGTTGGTTCGGTCATGATCGATAGTCCTTCCTTGAGCTTCCGGCGAGCCGACCTAAGCCGGTTCTTGACCGCATCGACGCTCACACCGAGGAAGTCTGCGATCTCGTTTTGCGAAAGCTCCGCGAAGTAAAAGAGCAACACAGCCTCGCGCTCAGCGGCGGTCAGCTCGAGCAGCGCCGCATGGACAAAACCGGCTTGCTCCTTCGATTCCAGATCGGCCACAGGATCGGAGGCGGCCGGCAGCTCTTGTGCCGCTTCAAGCGGCAAGGTGGAAGGCCGGCGCCGCCGTGCGATGCGGTCGCATTGCTTACGCAAGATCAGCCGCAGCCAGGCCGCAAACGCCGCCGGCTCACGCAGCTGATTGAGACTGCGATAGGCTTCGAGAAATGCCTCCTGTGCGGCGTCTTCCGCGGTGCCGGCATCGCCGAGCAGTGCATAGCAGGTGGCGACCGCCATCCGCTGAAAGCGGCGCACAAGAGTCTCGAAGGCATCAAGATCGCCCGCCTGGGACTTCGTCACCAGACCGGCAAGCTTGTTTGACGCCTTCTCGTTCGGCATGTTCGTCATGCCCTAAAGACCCGGCGGGCGCCGTAAAAGTGTGGTCCGGTGAGCGCTCGCGTCGAAAAGTGGCTCAGCTGGGGCGTTTCAGATGCGCAAGGCGCTCGGCCGTGAAGGCGCGGCCCATGTTCCAAGAGTCGATGGTTGCCGGGCGCTCATAGATTTTGCGCAGCCACTCCATGAGATGCGGCGTCGCCTTGTCGTTCACACCCATCTGGGGCCGCGTCGGGGATGTGTAAACCGTGTTGAAGGCGCAAATATCGGCAAGTGAGAACATGTCGCCCGCGAGCCATTTCTGCCGGCTCAGATGATCTTCCATAAGCCCGATGCCATAGCGTGCCGCGCGTGCGGCCTCCTCGAGCTCGCCCGGCGCAAAGCCGCCAAAATAAGCTTTGGTCCAGGCCTCGCGCCGCTCCTTCAACGGGATCGCTTCGATGCGCTGCTTGAGCGCCTCGGTCTCCTGGGGCGTGCGTTGGACCGCGCCGCGGCCGGACCACGCACCCTTGCTCACGCTCGGCGCGTAATACTGATCGATGAATTTCATCCACCAGCGCATGCGCCAGCGCCCCTCGGGATCCTTGGGCGAAAGCGGCGGACCATCGAACGCTTCATCGACATATTCCATGATCGCCGAGGACTCGAACAACATCAGCCCGTCATGCACCATCGCCGGAATCGTGCCGTTGGGATTGATCTTTAAATATTCCGGCTTGTGCTGATCGTTCTTCATCATGTCGATCCAGTGCGTCTCGAACGGCACGCCCTTTTCTTTGAGCGTTTGGATCGGCTTGCCGGAATTGGCGTTCGGTTCCCAATGATAAAGCGTGAGCATTTCGCGTCCTCCGTCAAGCTGCGTTGGCGCTTTTGCGAACGTCTTCAGCAGGCAAGCTCCGGCCGCGGAGCAAGTCGGCGCCTTTTTCGCCGATCATCATCGACGCCGCATTGGTATTGGCGCCGGGCACGGTCGGCATAACCGAAGCGTCGATTACGCGTAGATTGGCAATACCGCGCACGCGAAGCTCGGGATCGACGACCGCTTGATCGTGCGTGCCCATCGTGCATGTCCCGACTGGGTGATACATCGTTGCCGCTGTCTCGCGCACATAGGCCTCGATCTGCTGATCACTCTCGATCTCCGCGCCTGGCGTGACTTCCCTTCCCGTCAACTCGCTTTGCGGCGGCGTGCGCACGAGCTTGCGGATAATCCGGAATGCACGCAGGAATGTCGCCATATCGGCAGGATCGGCAAGCAGGTTCGGTTGAATGCGGGGGCTATCCGTCGGATCGGAGGATCGCAACTTCACCCATCCGCGCGACAGAGGATGTAAGAGCGTCAGTGCACAAGAGAACCGATGCTCCGGAGACTGCCAGGGCCACCAAATGCCGGCATCCATGCGGATCGGGTTGTAGTAGATTTGCATGTCCGGCTGAGCGAGACCCTCGCGAGTCTTGATCATCGCGTTGCTGGCAATGATTTGGGTCGTGAATGCGCCACGTCCCAAGAGCCCCCAATTGAGCATGGCCCATGTCGCGCGGTCGATGCGCAGCTCTTTGAGCATGGTCACCGGCTGATTTACGCCGAATTGCATGCCGGTGTAAGCATGCTCCGAGTAGTTTTGCCCGACGCCGGGCAGATCGTGCTTCACCTCGATGCCGATCTCACGCAAATGCGCGGCCGGACCAATGCCCGAGAGCATCAAGAGCTGAGGCGAGTTGAAGCTGCCCAGCGACAAAAGCGTTTCGCGGCGCGCGAAGACTTGGCGCGTTTGTCCGTATTTTCGATACTCAATGCCCGTTGCTCGCTTGCCGTCGAGCAATATACGCGTCGCTAGAGCTTCCTGCTCGATGTGCAAATTAGGGCGGTTCATCGCCGGCTTGAGGTAAGCCCGATAGGTTGAAACGCGGCGGCCACGCTCATCAACCGTGATGTCGCAGGGCGCAAACCCCTCTTCGACATCACCGTGAATATCGGAGCTTGAGCCGAGCCCAATCTTATCGGCCGTTTCCATCATGCGCTTCATGAGTGCGGGCCCGGCCTTGGCAACGGTCACAGTCACCGGTCCGCCGGTCCCATGATACTTGTCGGCGCCGCCCCAGAAGTTCTCCATGCGCTTGAAATAGGGCAGCACATCGGCGTAGCCCCAACCCGTGCAGCCCATCTGCCGCCAAGTGTCGAAATCGACAGAATGGCCGCGCATATAGATCATGCCGTTGATGGTCGAGGAGCCGCCGAGCGCGCGTCCACGCGGCAAGTCCAGGACCCGGTTCTTCAAATGCGGCTCGGGCTCGCTCTTGTAGCTCCAATTCATGTGCTGCTGCTTGAGAATTTCGATGAAATACAGCGGAAGGTCTTGCAGCGGATGGCTAGGCTTGCTGCCCGCCTCAAGGAGCAAGACTTGCGTCTTCCGGTCCTCCGTTAGGCGATTGGCGAGCACGGCGCCAGCGGAGCCCGCACCGACGATTATGTAGTCATAGGCTTCTTGTTCGTTCATTTTTGACAATCGCCCTCTCCTCCGGAGGCTGAGATTTCACACCGTCCGACGCCGCCCTGCAAGCTGCTGCGCAACATGCCTTAGATCCGGCCACGTCCAATGTCGCGCAAGATTTCGCGCGCGGCGTTGCGGCCGGGAGCGCCGGTGACGCCGCCGCCGGGATGCGTGCCGGAACCGCACATATAGAGCCCCTCGATCGGCGTGCGGTAATTGCCGTGGCCGAGCACGGGCCGCGCCGAGAAGAGTTGGTCGAGCGCGAGCTGGCCGTGGAAGATGTCGCCACCAATGAGGCCGAACTTCTCTTCAAGGTCGAGCGGCGAAAGCACTTGGCGGCCAAGCACCGAGGCTTTGAAGCCCGGCGCGAAGCGATCGACGGTTGCGATCATGAGATCGGCAACCTCATCGCGATGCGCGGCCCAACCGCCGGAAACCTCCGGCGCGGTGTGCTGACAGAAGAGGCTGGCGACGTGCCTGCCCGGCGGGGCAAGCGTGTCGTCGAGCGTTGATGGGATCAGCATTTCGACGATAGGCGCGCGCGACCAACCATTGGCACGTGCATCCATATATGCGTGGTCCATGTAAGCGAGGCTCGGCGCAATGATGAGACCTGCGGTTAAATGATCTCCCGCCTCTGGCTTGCACGAGAAGCGCGGCAATTCGCTGAGCGCGACATTCATTCGAAACGTTCCCGAGCCGCTGCGATAGCGTGCGATGCGTTCTCGAAAGTCGACCGGCAAATGCGCCGGATCGATTAGGCGTTCGAACAACAGCTTGGGGTGGAGGTTGGAGACGATCCTCTTGGCACGGAATATATC
>JBAQHC010000416.1:0-3457 GCA_049288095.1 Alphaproteobacteria bacterium
TAAAAACTCTGTGTTAATGGAACACCGCCTTGATAACCATATTCTTCGCTTCCAGTAGCTATAAAATCATGGTAACTCTGGTTACCAGTATGCGCTTGCGCGCTTGAGATTGTTTGCCATAAATCAACAGCCCATATTCGTGGTTCATACCACGGTAAAGTGTTATAATTCACCCATTCTTGAGCATCATCATCAACGTCATATAAAACAAAATCATCTAAACCATTATAATTTGCAGAGCCACAAGAAAATTTAAATGCAGTAATATATTTTGCATCATTGATTGAGCCTAACATATTTTTTAATTGCCATTCACTATCACTTCCAGCAATGCTTAAAGAATCGCTTGTGCCATCAGTGTAATAAATAAAAGCGGTAATTGATGCAACACCAATTTCATAAACAGAGCAATTAATTATATCTGCACCAATTTTTGATTCGGTTAGATTATACCATAAACTTTCGGTATTTCCTGCACCATTAAAAAACCTTAATCCCGAATGTGGATTCCAATTATATGGCGAACCTATCTGAATAACAAATTGCCATGTATCATCAGTTGAAAAATTCCCATACTGAACACCAGCGTTAAAAACTCCCGACTCAGCTCCCGCATCCTCAAAATAATTTATGTATGGTTCAAAACTGGGATTTTGAACCCACTCGTAATATTCTACTGCACTAACTTTATTTAAAAATAGCGGTAACGAAACAATACAAATTAACGCTAATATCAATACAAATATTTTTTTCATGCTATCAAAACCAAATTGTTAATGATAGAAAAACATGATAATACACCAAACCATATAGCAACTATCTTATCTGTGGAATCATGAACAATCCCTTTATTAACCATATAATTTGCAACTATTAAACAAGTAATTCCTATTACTGTGAAACCAAACGGAATAAAAATATAGTCAACTTCAATTAAACCTAAACTGAAACCGTGAAATGTAGTTATTAAATCAGCTAAACCTAAACAAACGAATAAGGCGATTATTGTTATTACTGCTTTTTTCCTCATTTATTTATTCCCCTATTCATTGAACCCAAAACAGAAAAAAATGTGGTTGTTTAACAACCACTACTCTATCGCTTTGAACCTCTACGCACGTATCCTATGAACAGCAATCCAACACTTAGTATGAAGAACACGATAACCAAACCCCACATAAGGATTGTGGTTGTATTCCATGTACTCGTGTTAACCCCGAAATATTGGGTAATTGCAAAAGCGCCCACAAAAACAAGCACCAGCATCCCGATGGAAAGCTCAATTATTTGGTCTGACAAACCCATTTCTGTTTTTCACCACCTTTAATAAGAGCTTAAAAACATAAGTTATATTTAAGGCTTTTCAAAAAAATTAAGCGTCATTCATAAATTCAAGCAATAAGCCTTTAGGTTGAGATTTATTATTTCTTAATATTCTATGATGATTTGAACATAAACATATTTCTGTTCCTGAATGATTGCCGAAAACGTGGTGTGTTTCAAGCATAAATGGATTGGAATTGAAGCATATCATACAACAACTAAATTCCATTAAACTTTTGAGATAATACTTATACATAGAATTTATTTTAATTATTTTTTCATGTTTTTTCTTATATCGTTTACCCCATTCATGTATTTTATCCTTATTTTTATCTCTCCATTGCTTATGAGAAATTCTAATTTTTTTTCTGTTGATTTTCCTAATATTTTTATTATAAAATTTATATCTTTCTTTTACACATATATCGCATTTCCATTTAGGTTTTATTCCATGTTTGCAAGTCATAGACGCAGGCATCTTTAATCCACAAAATAAAAAACGTATTTAGTCTTAATAAACATTATTCTTTTTTAGAATCTGAAAGAAATAATAATAAAACTTAAATATAACTTTATAATATCATTCTATTAGAGGTGAAAACTAAAAATGACTGATATAGATAAAGTATTGAAGAAACTTGAACCTGTTAAAGAAGTGCCAAAATCAGCTAAAGTCGGAAAACTTAGACACACATGGAAACCAATACTTGAATATGCAATCGGTAAAGGCTATTTCAGAATAAGCGAAGACGATGTTTCTATCCAATCAGCACTTAACGGATTGAATAAAGAAGCTAAAATGCAAAACGTAAAAGTAGCATTGAACACCCGAAGAATAAATAATAAAGTTTGGTTGTACATCATCGTTAAAAAGTAGCACTCCTCGGAGTGCTCTAATTAGCATGGTTTTTATTCTTCCATGCTTCATACTCTTTTTTATTAGGCATCCAATAAGCGATTAACATTATAACCATAGCCCAAAAGAAGAAACTTAGGAAAAATTCGTATTCTGGAAAAAACATTTTCCTTAAAAACTCAGCAATATTAAAAACCATTACTGTATATATTGGCACTCTTAGAAACTTTAACAACCTAATTAATTCGTTTTTTTGCTGTTGTTTGTTGTATAAATAATATTGTACTGTATTTCTAAGCATTAATGCCAAACTTCTTTTATTATCCTTTTTATGAGTTTTACCAATAATTCACCTATTTTCTTAAACACTTTATAAAGTATTCCAGCTAAATAACCAATGAATGAGCCTTTTTCTTCCTCACTTTTGCGTTTCATTAAGTTTAACGTGTTTTGCATCGAACATCACGTTTTTCCTTTCTTCTATCCTATCATAATCCATCATAAAACGCTTTGAATCATCGAACAATAAACGGCATATATCACAGTCTTTTTTGCAGTAAAAGATTATGTGATAACCTTTTGAATCTGAATCTTTAGGTTCTTCCACGCCTAAACATGATTCACAATTAATAAGAAACTTTAACACTTTATCTAATAAAAATTTTCCTTCGGTTATGTGGTTAGGATGAATATCTAAATCAATAGTGTTAAGTTTCATCATTTATGTGTTTTACTCCATTTCTCAAAAAATTTGTCTGGTCTATTAGATGGGTAAGGTTTAGGGTATTCTATTGCTGGATGTTCCCAGTCGAACCAGTCTAAACTATGCCTATTGTAATGCAATTCTTTTTCAATCATTCTTATTAATTCTTCGTGTATCTGTGCAATGTCAATATTCTCTTTTTTATCTATAACTATTATTCCGAACCAATAATAATTATTTATGCCTCTGGAAGCGTTACTATGAAAAGGAACTTCGATAAACACGCTTGCACGGCAATAAGGCAATTCTCCAAAAATCCGTTTTTGCGGTTCTTCTTTTTCCATAATCTTTTTAGCTGGATTCTTAGTGAATCTACCTTTACTGTCACGATAAATAACCGTTGAATATTTGCGTGTTTTATAAGTTATTGTTTGTTCTTTTATTTTTCCGTATCCAGAAACTATAATTTCTTTTTGTTTTCCGCTTTTTATTTCTTGTTCTTTACGCTCTTTTTCTATTGTCCTCTGGAATTGTCTAAAAGCATAAGCCCTAACTCTTTTTTCTGAATATTTTTT
>JBAQHC010000417.1:0-1743 GCA_049288095.1 Alphaproteobacteria bacterium
TCAAAGAATTCGGGGAAGCTTATTGAAGGCTGCCGCTGTAACGATAGGTTTGGGAATTATAAATACGCAGGCGATATTGCAGGGCTTTGGTCCTGCACAGAGAGGGGTAAGTCCTGTTTTATCGGGGGTCCTCAATATTGGTCCTGTTCTGATAAGTGTGGATAGATTGGCAGTGATCGGATGCTGTCTATTGGTTGTAGGAATTTTGGCCTGGTTTTTAACAAGTACGAAAATTGGTCTCGCAATGCGTGCGACTAATCTAGATGAAGAGGCAGCTACTTTGCAAGGTATAAATGTTAATAGGATGTATTGGCTGGCCATCACTGTGGGTAGTGGGCTTGCCGGAGCTGCGGGCGCCATTGTTGCACCTGTGCTTGCCCTGAGTCCGGAGATGGGGCATGCAATGCTTTTCCTTGTTTTAATGGCTATAATCCTTGGAGGAATGCAGAGTGCCGTTGGAGCAGTTATTGGAGGGCTCATTTTGGGACTGGCATTAAGTTTCGGATTTTATTTCCTGGGAGGCCTTTCTGAATTGGCCATATTTTTTCTAATTGGTCTGATAGTAATGATTAAGCCGCACGGGCTATTTGGGAGGAGAATTGAAGTATAGGAGATACAAGCCGATTGTAGTTTGTCTTGTTGGATTTCTATCGTTACTGCCATTTGCAGTCGACAATCCTTATTACCTTCACCTTGTGATCATGGTCTATATAAATGCGATCTTGGGTATGGGGTTTAGTCTGATCTACAGCACCGGCCTAATCACTTTGGGTGCATCTGCTTTTTGGGCTATCGGCGCTTATGCCTCGGCATTGTTAGCGATGAAATCAGGAGTCTCCGTCTGGCTTGCCATGCCGTTTGCAATGGTAATAACGGGGATTGTAGCACTACTCATTGGCGCCCTCATCGTGAGATATGCCGGTATCGGAATTGTCGTCTTTTCCCTGATAATCTGTTTTTTAATGGAAAGGGTGTTCGGATACGTGGAAGGGTTTGGGGGTTGGGGAGGAATCGTTGCTATTCCTAAACCTGAACTTATCAAACTTCCATTTAGCTATGTCATTGATTTTTCGAATAAAGTTCCATGGTATTATCTAAGTCTATTTCTGGTCATATTAACCATGCTAGTCTTGTACTTACTTGATTCGTCTCGTATCGGCAGGGCATGGCGATCAATCAGACTGGACAGTCGTCTGGCCGAGGCTGTGGGAATATATGTATACGGTTACAGGTTGACGGCATTTGTCATAGCTTCAGCTTTTGCTGGGCTGGCTGGCAGTTTTTATGCTCACTACAGCACAACCATAACTCCGGAGACCTTCGGTATCCTTAAGTCAATCCATATTCAAATCTACTCTATATTGGGAGGACTTGACTATTACATTTTAGGCCCGCTAATTGGATCCGCCATCTTCACGTTGCTTCCTGAGTTTCTGCAAATTCGCCCGGAGATTGAGCCGTATATTACAGGCTCCGTGTTGATCGTTATAGTAATTTTTCTGCCTAGTGGTATTGCGGGCTTAGCACAATGGGCGTCCCTAAGAATATCCGGATTGTTTCGGCGTTACTAAGCGTAAATGAGTGAGCCCGGAGGTCTACAGTTATATGGCCTTACTAAAGGTGGAGAAATTGAGTAAACAGTTTGAGGGGTTAACCGCTCTGAACGGTCTGGAGTTGAATGTCTTTAGTTCAGAAATATTAGGTATAATAGGTCCAAATGGTGCTGGGAAAACTACCTTTTTT
>JBAQHC010000418.1:0-5220 GCA_049288095.1 Alphaproteobacteria bacterium
CTTAGATAGAAGCCCTGCCCGCAGCCGCGCGCACAGGTGTCTTCTTGTCTTCGTGTGCCCGATCGTGAAAAGCGCATGCGGTGCGGAATGCGCGCCGCCGCGCCTTCTGTCAAGCCGCGCTGGCGGCGATGCGATTACGACGGCAGGCCCAAAACCCCGCGAAGCTCGGCGCGGGCGGCAGCGAGATCGCTGCGGAACTGCGGATTCTGCATCATGAAGGCGACGATCACCGTGGCCTGGATGCGCCCCGCTTCGACATCGGTGGGGAAATGCACGCCCGCAATCACGCGCTCATCGCCGTAATACCAGCCGCGTGCGTAAAGCTCCTGGCGCTTCTCCGGCACCATTTGCGAAAGCAAAATCGCAACCGTTGCGCCGAGGGTCGAGTGGCCGCTTGGATAGGAATAACTGTAGGCGGGTAACTCCTCCGCAGCTTTGCACGCTGTGCCCGGGCCCTGCGGCACGAGTGGGCGCGCCGAGTTATCGCGCGAGGGATCGCTTTTCACCGCGTCGGTCATGTTGCCAGGAGGATGAACATGCTTATCGGCAACGAAGGGGCGCGGGCGCTCAAAGCAGCTCTTGGTGATGTCGGCGAGCGCGCTTAAATTCTTCTTCACTTTGGCGAAGAAAGCCGCCGTCACCGGCAGCTTCTCCTTGGTGAAATCGGGACCCATCACGTCCGCAAACCGGAACGGGCTCGTCTCCGCATCGGCCTCAACTTGTTTTTCGAGTGCGTGCGTGCGCGCCCGCTGCTTGGCGAGCACCATGCCGATATCGACCTTCTGCGCGTGTGAATCCGGCGCGGGCGGGGGTGGGATCAGAACCGTGAGATCGACTTGATCCGGCGTTACATAAAGCTCGCTCGCCGGCTTGGGCGGAGGCGCAGCCGGCGGCGCGCCGGTCACCTTATGCCAGGTCGCGCAACCTGAGAGTAGAACAAGCGAGACGAGAATGAGCTTGCGCATATCAGAACCTCTTGCTGCTTCTGCCTTAGACGAGGCGCGCGACAAAATTGTGAAAACGCGCGCGTGGCCGATCCGTGAATTTCTTCACTTGATCTCTTTGAGCGGATATTGGCGCCGATAGGCGCTCAGCACGATGCCGGCGGCGACGGCGACATTGAGAGAATCCGACCGCGTGCTGATCGGGATCTTGATGCGCCGGCCCATAAAGCCTTCCGGGATTCCACCCCCCTCTTCACCCATGAGCAGCGCGCAATCAAGCGGCAGGCGGCTCCGGTCAAGCGACTCGCCCTTCATGTCGAGCGCCACCCATTCAGTATCGAGCTCCTTGATCGAAGGTCCCTTCATAAAGTTCAGGAGAAAATTCGCGCCGGACGCCGCACGCGTCACCCGCGGCAGAAACGGATGGGCGCACTCCGCCAGCAGCACGACCGTGCCGACCTCGAAGGCGAGCGCCGAGCGCAAGATCGCGCCGAGATTGGAAGGATCTTGCGCGGCGACCGCAAGGGTGAGGCCGCGCGGCGGCTTTTCCGTGCCCTCGAATTTCTCGATGTCCGGCACGGGCAAGACGAGCAATGGCGCGTTGGTACCGAACTCATCCAGCTCCTGGAACAAAGAGCGCTCGAACGAAAGAACTTTTTTCGCCCAGCCTTCGAGCGGATGCGCCGAACGCGGTGACCTTCTTGTAGTGGCTTTGGCGGCTCCAGTCTTGGTCTTCGCTTTCGAAGCCGCGCGCTCCGAGATCACGATCAGCGTCGCATCTATGCCTGGCTGCGCGAGCAGCTCTGGAACGATCTTCCGTCCACTGACGAGCGCAAGCCGCTCCCGCTCAATCCCTTTGCTCGTTTGCAACGAGACATAGGTCTTGAACAGCTCATTGCTGCGAGAGGTGATTACGCCCGCCACAATTTATCAGGCGAAAGGATCGGGCGTGCCGGGCGGCATCGGCGTGCGCGCAACATTCAGCACCATGGCGATCAACACGTAATAGCCGCAAAGCACAGTGAGCTCCATCGCGCCAGCTTCGCCGAACAGCGCGACGATCCGCTCGTAAACCTCGTCACTGACGCTGTGATCGCGATGCAGCGCCGTGCAAAAATCATAGATCAACCTCTCTTCAGGTTTGAACGCGCTGGGCGTTATACCCTTCGCAAGCTCGGCCAGCGCCGAGGCATCGACGCCAAGCTTCTGGGCCAGCGGCGCGTGGCCGACCCACTCATAAACCTGCCTCAATTCGCGCGCGGTGACCGCAATCGCCAGCTCGCGTAAGCGGTGCGGCACCACGCCGGAGTAGCGAATGTAAGCGCCGAGCCGCTGAATGCGCGTCATCAGCTCGGGCGCGCGCAGCAGCGGTACGAATGGCCCGCCGAAGGCACCGCGCGGCCCATGCATTGTTTCAACCACAGCCGCGCGCTGCTCAGCGGTCTGAGCCTCATGGGGAATCGGCGGCATGCGATCGGGGCCGGAAGTGGGCATGATGAAGACTCGCTTGGTCTTTTGCGGCTGAGTCTTTGCGCCTTCGCAGCCGGGCGCAACGGCCCTGCGCGAAAATCGGCAAACGAATCACCTGAAATCTAGAAGGGGCTCTTAAACCCTTGGGGCGGCGGCAATTCGGCGACGTTCATCACCATCGCCAGAAGCGCGTAATAGCCGCACAGCGCCGTCATCTCGACGATGCCGGAATTGCCAATGTGCTTGAGCAATTCGGCATAAGCGGAATCACTTACCAAGTGGTTTCGGTGCAGCTCTGTGCAAAACTCGTAGACCGCTCGCTCGTCCTCCTTGAGAGGTGCCGGCACTTCGTTCTTTGCCAGCAGCGCGAGCGCGCGCGGATTCACGCCAAGCTTCTCGGCCTCGGGCGAATGCACGCTCCATTCGAGCCCGTTTCTCCAATGACGCGCGGTGATACACATCGCGAACTCGCGCAGGCGCCGGTCGATCTTGGAATCGTAACGGATGAACGCGCCCAGATGTTGCGCGCGGCGGAGCAATTCAGGCGAATAGAGAAATGGCGGCCACGGCCCGCCGAAATGGCCGCGCGGCCCCGCTTTCATTTCGTCTGCTGCAGCGCGCTGCGCCGCGTTCCATTCGGCCTCGGGAATTGTCGGCAGGCGTTTCATTGTCATGTTATCCGTGTCCGGCTCACAGTTTGAGGCCGAATTTCGGCCCAAGCCAAGTCATCATGGCATAAAGCGCGATGGTCATAAGGCACCCCGAGAGCAGGGCGAGCCAGAAATCAACGCCGCGCTTCAACAGCTCCGGGATCAAAAGGAACATCGGCAGCGAGGGCAGCACGAACCAGAATGTGCCTTCCGCGTGCGCGGCAAGCCGCACAGGATCATGCGTGTCGCGCCACAGCCACATCATGCCGAGCACCGAGACGAGCGGCAGCGACGCAATCAGACCGCCGAAACCCGGATAGCGCTTCGCGACCTCCGAAACGATCGCGACGATAACGCCCGAAATGCTGGCCTTAAGGAGGAGATAGAGCATTTGTCCTACTCCCCCTCCCTCTGGGAGGGGTTAGGGGAGGGATTGGCCGAGAGCACGCGCAATTCGATCATGCGAACGACGCCATCCAGATTCTCAAGGACATCTCGGTTTGTGAATCGCATGACCTCAATTCCGTGGGAGTTCAGCCAGTCTGTTCGACGCTCATCATATTCGATTTGAAGATCATGCGAATCACCATCGATCTCGATTGCGAGCCTTGCCCGTGGCAGTAGAAATCAACGATGAAGGGACCTATCGGGTGTTGCCGGCGAAACCGCATGCTGCCGGTGCGCTTGGCCCGCAATTGAATCCAGAGCAAGCGCTCTGCCTTGGTCTGATTCTGGCGTAGAGACTTCACGTGCTCGTATGACACAGAAGCCCTCCCCTATCCCCTCCCTAAGGGAGGGGGACTGAGCCTACGTCGTCCGGCCGAAAGATCTAAAATGCTCAGCGATACGGCGCGTCGAGCTCGAGATTCTTGGCGATCTCGCGCTCCCAGCGGTCGCCGTTCGCGAGCAGGCGATCCTTGTCGTAGAACAGCTCCTCGCGCGTCTCGGTCGCGAACTCGAAATTGGGCCCCTCGACGATTGCATCGACCGGGCAGGCTTCCTGGCAGAAGCCGCAATAGATGCACTTCGTCATGTCGATGTCGTAGCGCGTGGTGCGGCGGCTGCCGTCATCGCGCGGCTCTGCCTCGATGGTGATCGCTTGCGCCGGGCAAATCGCCTCGCACAGCTTGCAGGCAATGCAGCGCTCCTCGCCATTGGGATAACGCCTGAGCGCATGCTCGCCGCGAAAGCGCGGGGAGAGCGGGCCCTTTTCATAGGGGTAGTTGAGCGTCGCCTTCGGCTTCAGCGCGTATTTGAACGCAAGACCGAAGGCCGAGATGAAATCGGTCAGGAAGATCGAGCGCGCAGTTCTATCAAGCCATGCCATCGTTAGCCTCCAGCCGGCGGCGCAGTGCCGGTCAAGACTAGCACGCCCGCCACGAGCAGTACGTAAACGAGCGAGGTCGGCAGAAAGATCTTCCAGCCCAGGCGCATCAGCTGGTCATAGCGATAGCGCGGCACCATCGCCTTCACCATGGCAAAGGTCCAAAAGAAGAAAACAACTTTCGCAAAGAACCAGAGGACCGGCGGGATGAAATAGAGCGGCGCCCAATCGAAAGGCGGCAGCCATCCGCCCCAGAACAGCACGGTCATCATCGAGCACATCAAAACGATGTTGAGATACTCGGCGATCTGGAACAGCAGATAAGGCGTTGAGGAGTATTCGACCGCAAAGCCGGCGACGAGCTCCGATTCCGCTTCCGGCAGATCAAAGGGTGGGCGATTGGTCTCGGCAAGCGCGGAGACATAGAACACGACAAACATCGGCAGAAGCGGCCAGACATGCCAATGCCAGAAGCCGCCCTTCTGGTGCGTCACGATCGTCGTGAGATTGAGCGAGCCGACGAGCAACAGCACTGTGATGATGACGAAGCCGATCGAGACTTCGTACGAGACCATTTGCGCGGCTGACCGCAGGCCGCCCAGGAACGGGTATTTCGAGTTCGATGCCCAGCCGCCCATGATGACGCCGTAAACGCCGAGCGAAGAGATCGCGAAGATGTAGAGAAAGCCGACATTGATATCGGCGACGACCCAGCCGGGCGCGATCGGCACCACGGCCCAGGCAGCGAGCGCCAGCGTGAACGAGACGAGCGGCGCCAAAAGGAACACCGGCTTGTTCGCGCCCGCCGGCACGATGACTTCCTTGAGCACGA
>JBAQHC010000419.1:0-4183 GCA_049288095.1 Alphaproteobacteria bacterium
GTCCGTGCCATGTGCCTTGAGCGCCTGGAGCCAGGTCTGCTCGACGAATTGAAACAGCCCGGTCGCCGAGGAAGTCTTTGATTTTGCGTCTGGATTTAGGCTGCTTTCGCGCTTGGCCGTGTTCAAGAGATAGCTGAAATCAACCCCGGTCGCGCGGCTCGCCTTGGCCAGCGCCTGGGTTACTGAATCGCCCGTCAGCGACGAAAGATCGATCGTAGCAACGCTCATCGTGCCGGTGAGGGAGCAAGGCACGTGCCAGGGCCTTAACCACGCTCCGGCGCAAGCAGCCCGATCTGGCGGAGCTTGAAGGCTAAGAGTTCCGGATCGAAAGGCTTAAGAATGTATTCACAAGCGCCCGCACGCATCGCGAGGTGAATATCCGCTGGCCGGCCATGGCCGCTGCAGACCACCACCTGGGTCGTCTCATAGCCGGGCACGGCACGCAAAGTACGCAGAAAGTCGATCCCGCTCATTCCCGGCAGCGACCAGTCGAGGAGGATGAGCGCCGGATGATGGCGCACCGCGAGTGACATGCCGGCCTCGCCGTCACTCGCCGTCATGACCGCAAAGCCCATGGGCTCAAGCAAGCGGCGTGCATCGTTCTGTATGCGCTCGCTGTCGTCGACAACAAGCACGATCGGCTTCTCATCAGCGGAACTATGGCGACCGTCCGGCATGGTCGTGAGCTGGCACCCACGTGGTGAATCATCAGTTAAGACGATTTTGCGCTCGGCTTGCCGCCGATTTTATGGCACGCGCCCGCACATCACGTCACGGCAATGTCGCATTTGATTCGGCTACCGCGCGCCGAAGCCAACGTACAGCGCGCCGACATAGACGAAATAGAACAGCACGAGCACAAAGCCTTCCGCTCGGCTCAAGCGCCAATTGCTGACCATGAAAGGTACCAGCACGATCGAAGATGCCAGCATGATCCACATATCGGTGTGCGCAAAGCGCGAGGCAATGTCGACCGGCTGCATAAATGAGGTGATGCCGATGACGGCGAGAATGTTGAAGATGTTGCTGCCGAGTATGTTGCCGACGACAATCTCGGAGCGCCGCTGCATCGCCGCCATCAGCGTGGTCGCGAGCTCAGGGAGCGAGGTGCCGATTGCGACGATCGAAAGCCCGATCACCGCCTCCGAAACGCCTATCCGCGCGGCGAACGAAGCCGCGCCCTTGACCATATAGAACGCTCCGAAATGCAGGAGCACCACACCACCGATCAACAACACGACATCAAGCGGAATGGCAGCGACAATCGGCAAGCGATGAGAAGTTGCAAGCGCCTTGATGCGGTCGCCGGTGTCGGATTCACTGAGCTGCTCGATCACGAAGGAAAGCAGCACATAAATCACGAGCATGCCGACAAGCAGCGTGCCGTGGAACTGCGAGAATTGATCGGAATTCTGCGCGATCCACACGAAAGTCGCGGTCGCCAGCAGCATCGCGAAGGCGTCGCGCACCACCATCGAGCGGCGAATCGCCAGCGGCGAAAT
Source organism: Alphaproteobacteria bacterium (assembly GCA_049288095.1). Classification (GTDB taxonomy): domain Bacteria; phylum Pseudomonadota; class Alphaproteobacteria; order CAWBKL01; family CAWBKL01; genus CAWBKL01. The sequence continues at coordinate 1,503 of JBAQHC010000419.1, forward strand.
GACGGCCGCGAGGCCAAGGATCAGAAGCCCGTTGGTGATGTTGCTGCCGATAACATTGCCGACCGCGAGGTCCGGTTGGCCGGCCTTGAGAGACGCCATGGCGACGACCAGCTCGGGCACCGAGCTGCCCATCGCGACAATGACGAGCCCCGTCAAAAGCGGCGAGAGATTGAGGAATTGGCCGAGGCCGATAGCCCCGCGCACGAGAAATTGGCCTCCGACAATGAGCGCCGTCAGGCCGCCGAGGAAGAAGACCATGTCCCCGTAAGGGCCGAAGTCACCCGACAAATCTACAATCCCCCGGCTCGGGTCACCCTGCTGCGGCAACCTACCAATTATAGCCCGTGACCACCAAGCCGCCTCAAGCGATTTGCTGGCCGACACCGAATTATTTGCGGAACAGGTTAATGCTCCGCATGCGGCGCAAATCGTGCGGCGAGTGCATCTGGCACGGGCAAGGCGGAGCCTATGACCGCACCCGCTACAAGTTCGGCCGTGAGCGGCGCAAGCAGCACGCCGTTACGGTAGTGGCCAAGCGCAAGCCAAAGCCCGGGCATGGCCGGCCCGATGACAGGCATTCCGGATTTGGCGAACGGCCTCAGCCCAGTCCACGCTTCAACAAAAGGCAGCGCGGCGATCCGAGGAACGAGCCTCTTGGCACCCTCGATCAAGAACTCGGTCGCCTTGGGATCGATCGTGAGATCGAAAGAGCCCGGCTCGCTCGTCGCGCCGATGATCAAATGTCCGGAGCTCCGCGGCACCAGGTAATGAGTCGCTCCGCGCACCACATGCTTGAGCAGCGGCGCATGAGGGTCCATAGCGAGGGCTATGGTTTGGCCCCTGACCGGCGAAATGCGCGGAACAACGGACTCAAGGCCGGAAGCGCGCGCCAGCGCGTCGGTTTCGACGCCTGCCGCCAGCACTATGAGATCGAACTCGTAGCTCCCGCTTGAGCTCTCCACACCTACGATGGAGCCGCCCCGCGCGATAAGGCGTAGCACAGGCGTGCGCGTTAGAATTTGAACGCCAAGCGGCTGGAGCGCATGAGCAAGCGCTTCAACCGTCGCTCGATTGTCGACTTGCCCGTCTTCGGGGGCGAAATACGCCGCCCGTATATCCGCAGTCAGATCGGGCTCGAGCGCGCGGCAATCGCCGGACGAGATTCGCCGCACGGTCCCGTCGGCTCGATGCGCTTCGGCGAGCGCGTCATGCTCAGCCTCTTCCGCGGCCGATAGGGCGACGAGCAATGTGCCTTGCTCCCGCAAATCGAGATCTCGCCCGCCTGCTACCGAAAGCTCGTGTGCAAAACCTGGCCACAGCCTTCGGCTCGCCCGGCATAATTCGAAGAAATGCGTCTCGGACGACGCCGTCTCTGCAACGGCCGAAAGCATGCCAGCCGCAGCTCTGCTGGCGCCACGCCCAGGCTCGTCAGACTCGAAAACCGTGACGTTTATGTTGCGCTGCGCCAAACGCCACGCGATCGAGAGCCCGATCACCCCGGCGCCTATCACCGCCACTTTGCGGGCGCCGGCACGCCCCGATATCGCCGCCATTTGCGAGCTCCCTTCGCTGGCATTGTCCAGATCAGGTGGCTATGGGTGTCATCTCAGCCCTCGCGGGCACCCCAGCTCTACGGCGAAGCTCAGGCGGCGGAGCGTTATTGTCAACACCCGGCGATTTCGGCGTGCGCTCCGGGCCAGGCTTGGCTAATATCGCCGCCGCGCAATCCGGCTCGGGGGAATCGGCTAAAAACAAGTGCAGCGGATTTGCAGAACAAATTTTCGGTCAATTGGAGAGTGAAATGAACAAGCGAGCCACTTCGCTTCTCGCTGCCCTTCCGGCTGCGCTGGGGAGCATCGGCCTTATGCTGACGCTGTCGACGGCACCGGCCGCGGCAGCCAAGAGACCTGGCCTTAGTCCGCCTGTCTTTAAGGTCCTTAAGGAGGCGAACGACCTCGTGACCAAGAACCCGCCCGACTACGCCGGAGCCATCGCAAAGGTGAAAGAGGCGGAAGCTCTTCCCAATCCCACGCCGTACGATTCCTTCAAGATGAAGGACATGGAATATCAGTATGAAGCCGTCAGCGGTGATTACGCCGCTGCAGCAGCGGCGGCAGAAGCCGCATTCCAGACCAATCAGTGGGCACCTGAGGACAAGCCGCGCCTTTTGAAAGCTCTGGTCGAGTTATTTCACGCAACCAAGGATGATACGAAAGCGCAGACTTATGCCGAGCAATATCTGAAAGAGGTGGGGCCCGATCTCGAAATCCAGTCAATCTCGGTCGATATCAGCCGTCTGAAAGGTGACTACGCGAAGGCGCTCGCGGGTGCGCAGGATCTGATCAGCAAAGCCAAAGCCAGCAATACGCCGATCAAGGAGCCTTGGTGGCAATTGCTGTTGCTTTCTGCAAGCGGCGCTAGGAACGAAGATGCTGTGATGACCGCTCTGTACGGTCTCGCGGAAGATTATCCGAGCAAGGACGTGTGGCACGACCTCGCAGGTCGTCTCTACAACAAGCCGAATCGAACAAACCTTTACGCTCTGTCGTGTTTGCGGTTGATGGACGCAGCCGGCGCTGTCTCAACGAGCGAAGAGATGTTGTCCATTGCGCAACTTGCCCTCACTGTAGGCCTGCCCGGCGAAGCCAAGCAGGTTATTAAAGCGGGTGAGGCGTCCGGCA
>JBAQHC010000420.1:0-6289 GCA_049288095.1 Alphaproteobacteria bacterium
CCTCACCCTATCCCTCTCCCACAAGGGGAGAGGGGACTAATGAAGTTAGCGCTTATAGCCCGTGGTGATCGAGTAATAGCCGGCTGTGTGCTTGGCTTCGACATCGCGGAAGCCGGCCTTCTCCAGGATCATCTTGAGTTCATTGAAAGTGAATTGCTGGCCTTGCGTGCCGATGAGCATGAGCATCGAGAAGCTCGTTGTCGTCGCCGGCCCGCAGCCGTCGTCGTCGATCAGCTGCTCGTGCAGCATGATGCGTCCGCCCGGCTCTAGTGCGTCGTAGCACTTCTTGGCGAGCCACTCGCAAGTTCTGAAATTCCAATCGTGGAACACATTGGAGAAGAACATCGCGTCGTAACCTTTGGGCCACGCCTCGCGGAACATGTCGACCGCGATTGTGTCGACCTGCGCGCCAACCCCACCGTTCTTGATGTAGGTAGTTGCTACCTCGCACATCGTGTTGAGCTCCATGATCGTGCATTTGAGCGATGGATTGGCTTGCGCCATCGCGATCATGAAGCAGCCCGAGCCGCCGCCGACATCAAGGATTTTCTTGACGCCTTTGAAATCGTAATTGCGCGCGGCGCCGATCGCAGCCGGCATCGAGTGCGAATGCATCGCCGCGGCGATCGAATGCGCCTGGTCGATTGTGATCTTGCCGGAGGCCCAACCTTCTGCGGGGCGGCCCTCATTTGCAACGACAGGCGTGCCTTCAGGCCCGCCTCTGTTTGCCGAATCCTTTTCTTTGAGGGTGGCGAGAACGCGGGTGAGCGTTGCGGCGTTCGCGCCGATGCGCAGCATATTGCCCCAATAATAGGGGCTCGATTTGATGAGATATTGCCGCGCCAGCTCGCTGACCTGGAACACGCCGTTGCGCGTGTTGAGTACGCCGAGCGAGGCGAGATGGCGCAGCAAGACCCCGGTCGCGCGCACATCATAGGAGAGACGCTTGGCGAGCCCCTCGATCGTGTCAGGCCCTTCGTTGAGCGCTGCGTAAATTCCGGACTCATCCCCCGCGACCATCGACGTCACGTAAGTGTGCGACAGAAACAAATCCCAAATCCGGCGATCATCGGTCGTTGGCGCTTCGTATTTCATAGGCTTTCCCTTCGTTTCCCCGTTATATCGTTAGCGGCTCATCAGCAAATGCAATTCCGGCGGCAGCGGCTTCACATCGATCTCGACATTGACGCATGCGGGCTTGCCCGAGGCAAATGCCGCTTTGAGCGCCGGCGCCAAGTCTTCGATGCGCGTGACGTAAGCGCCGAAGGCGCCGAAGCCTTTGGCGACCTCATCATAGCGCGCGCCGCCAAGCTGCGTGTGTGTGACCCGATTGGCGCCTGAGATCGCCTCTTGATAATGCTGCGAAGCCGCCCAGCTGCGATTGTTCATGACGACGACGACGATCGGCAGATTGAAGCGCACCATCGTGTCGAACTCGGCAATGTTGAAGCCGACAGCGCCGTCGCCTGCAAGGCACAGGACGCGGCGCTCAGGATGCGCAACTTGCGCCCCGATCGAGAGGCCGATGCCGAAGCCGACATCGCCCAAGAAGCCGTGGGTGATATAGCCACCCGGATTCTCCTGGCGCACAACTTCGTTGAACCAGTGATAGGCTTCGGCGCCGTCGCCAATAACGATCGACTCTTTCGGCAGAGCATCGGCAATTGCCGTCACGGCTTGATAGGGATGGATCGGCGGGGTGGGCCGCGCCAAGTCATCGGCCGCGCGTTTTTTGCGGTCGATCTTGGCTTGGGCGACTACGCGCTGCCACTCTTTGCGGTCGGGCCAAACGATGCCGGTCGACTGATTGATCAGCTTACAGAGCATCTCATGCGGGTCGGCGACGATCGCGAGGTCCGCGGGCCGCAACCGGTTGATCTCTTTAGGGTCGATCTCGACATGAATGAGCTTTGCGGCGTTAGGGATCAGCTTGTCGCTGGCGCCGAGCGTGAAGAGGCCGAAGCGCAAGCCCAGCGCGAGCACGACATCGGGCCGGCCGGTCGCATTGGTCAAATCGGAAAGCTTGTGCGTGGTGCCGCCGTAAAGCGGGTGGCTTGAAGGCAAGAGTCCGTGCGCTTGAAAGTCGGAATAGACCGGAATGCCCGAGTGCTCGGCGAAGCGCTTCAATGCGATCTCACAGCCGGATTGCCAGGCGCCCGAGCCTACGACGATCACAGGGCGCGCGGCTGACTCGAGCAGCTTTAGCGCCTCCTCGACGAGGCGATCGGGTGGGGCTGGCGCGGCATCGAGCAGTATTTTCTCCGGCACGGCGACGCTCGCCTCATCGATCTGGGCGCCCAGCACATCTTGCGGCAGGTCGAGCAGCACGGGCCCGGTCGGCCCTGAAGTCGCCACGCGAATGGCCTGCGCGACAAGGCGCGGAATATCGCGCGTCAGGGTAATTTGGTGCGCCCATTTGGTGATGGGCTTGGCGATCGCGAGCTGGTCGATGCCGGCTTGCAGGTTGTTCGTTTCCGCGTTGAAGAGGGCTGCGGCGCCCGAGAGATAGAGGACCGGGGTGCGGTCCAGATAGGCGTTGGCGATCGAGGAGACCACGTTCGTAAAGCCAGGCCCGGCGGTGATCATGGCGACCCCGAGGCGCCGCGTGGTGCGGGCATAGGCCTCGGCCGCGTAGCCGGCGGCGACCTCCTGGCGGACGTCGATGATCGGGATTTTGTGGTCCAGGCAGGCCTGGAACATGGTCTCCAAATGCGCGCCATGCAGCGCGAAAACAGTCCGGACATCGGCCTTTAGCAAGGTGCGGACGAGCAGCTCGCCGCCGGTGATCATCCCCATGAAAGGCTCCGTTTTCCGGACATTCTTGTGGCCCGGCCCCAAGGCCGCCCGCCAAAGCCTTATACAGCCCGGATAGCCTCTTGCGGAACGCGGCCATACGCGAAATGATATTTAGTCACATCGGTCTGCGATTGCGGTGGCGCCGCAGGCCGAATTAGGGCCAGAAAGGCCCGCCGCGCGGGAGGGCCTGAAGGCGCGGCCCAGCTAAGTTCAAGGAAGATTTATGCACGCCATTGCCGCTGAACATTTGAACCGGCGCTTCAAGGATTTTGTCGCGGTCAAAGACGTCTCCTTCACGGTCGAGGAAGGCGAGCTGTTCGGGTTCCTCGGGCCCAACGGCGCCGGCAAGACCACAACCATCAACATGCTGTGCACGCTGCTTAAGCCCACGGGCGGAGCGGCTGCCGTCAACGGCTTCAGGGTCGCTGATCAGCGCAGCGATGTGCGCCGGTCCATCGGTCTCGTGTTTCAAGACACGACACTCGACGATTATTTGAGCGCTGAACAGAATCTGCGCTTTCACGCTGATGCTTATGGTGTGCCGAAATCGGAGTATGAGCCGCGCATGCAGGCGCTGCTCGAGCTCTTGGAGCTTTGGGACCGGCGCAAGGAGACGACGCGGAATTATTCGGGCGGTATGAAACGCCGGCTCGAAATCGCACGCGGGCTTTTGCATCACCCCAAGGTTCTGTTTCTCGATGAGCCGACAATCGGGCTCGATCCGCAAACCCGCCGGCATATTTGGGATCATCTGCGCGAGCTCAGGCAGCGCGACAACCTTACCATTTTTCTCACCACGCACTACATGGACGAGGCCGAGTATTGCGATCGCATTGCGATCATCGATCACGGCGAGATCGTTGCGCTCGATACGCCGGCAAAGCTCAAGGCGGCAGTGGGCGGCGATGTCGTCAGGCTCAAAGCCGCGAACAACCAAGCGCTGATCGCCGAGCTCAAGCAGCGCTACAACATCGATGCACGTCTTGAAGAGGACGAGGTGACGTTCACGATTGCGGGCGGCAATGAATGGCTGCCGAAATTCGTGCGTGAATCTTCGCAGGCCCTGCTTTCGCTCACGCTGCGCGGACCGACCTTGGAAGATGTGTTCATCAAGATCACAGGCCATGCGATTCGCACGGAAAGCGCGGACGAGATGGCCGGAATGCGCAGATGGCGGCGCGGCGGTGCTGGCGGCGGCGGGCGCCGCTAGACGTTACGACCTCATGGTTCGACAAGCTCACCATGAGGTTTTGTAAATTCTCCCTCATCCTGAGCTTGTCGAAGGATGAGGGGAGGTAGAAGAGGACCAAATGGATAAGGCTGTTGCGCAATCCGGAATCGGCACCGGGCGGATCGAATCGAAGCAGGGCGGCAATGAGTTCGTCCGTGGCTTTATTGTCGTCGCCAATCGCGAGCTCACGCGCCTTCTGCACGATCGCGCGCGCATGATCTCCTCGCTCGCGCAGCCCCTGATGTTCTTCATCATCTTCGGCGCCGGCTTTAACCGGATGATTTCTTCGGCGAGCCTGGGGCCGGGCGTCGGCTTCATTCAGTTCCTGTTTCCGGGCATCGTCGCGCAAACCGTGTTCATGACCTCGATCTTCTCAGGTCTTTCGGTCGTGTGGGACCGCGAATTCGGCTTCTTGCGCGAGCTGCTGGTCGCGCCGATCAGCCGGCTCGGCATCGTGTTCGGCAAGGTCGTCGGCTCGAGCATTCTTGCGATGATCCAAGCCACGATCATCATGCTTCTTGCGCCGCTTCTGCACGTCAAAGTCACGCTCGGCATGCTGCTATTGCTTTATCCGCTGCTGGCGCTGGTTTCGATTACGATGTCATGCCTCGGCATTTTGCTTGCCTCGCGGATGCGCTCGCAGCAGGCATTTCAGATGATCATGCAGCTGTTCATCTTCCCGATGATCTTCCTCGCCGGCATTTTCTTCCCGCTCACCAATGTGCCGGGCTGGCTTGCGACGATCTCCAAGTTCAATCCGCTCACCTATGGCGTCGATGCGGTGCGGCATGCGTTTCTCGATGTTGCGACAGCCGGAACCGCGCAAGCCTATGGCGGCGTCGAGTTGTTCGGCCATCCGGTCGGTCTCTTCAACGAAGCCATCATCATGGCGATCTCAGGCCTCGTGATGCTGCTCCTCGCGCTGCAAGCCTTCAGCAAGCAAGAGTAACGCGAATTCGAATCGCTCCCGTCATTGCGAGGCGGTGCAGCCGCCGCGGCAATCCAGGGTTAAGAGCAGGTGATTCTGGATTGCTTCGCTCTGCTCGCAATGACGGTCCAATTCGGCGTTGCTCGAAAGGGGCTCTGGACGTAGACCCGGACTATTGTTTGGTCGAGAAGCCCGAGCCGTCAGAATTGATCTCGATGTTGCGCGCGGCAATGGCCTTGAGCCATTCCGCTGTCTTCTTCAAGCCGCCGAATGGGAAGAAGTGCGGACCGACAATGAGCGAGCCTGGCGTCTCGCGCACGCTCGCGGCGATGCCGAGCAGGACATCGTCCGGATGCGAGGTGGTCGCAAGTTGCATAAAGCTCGATGCACGCGAGCGCAGGGCGCGGATCGATGCGCCGACGCCGCATTCGGCGGCGAAGCGCAAGAGCGTGGGGAAGCTTGCGGGGCCGGGGATGCCAACTTGAACGGGCAGAGTAATGCCCTCGTCGCGCAATTGCTTTTCCCACGCAATAAAAGGCGCCGACTCGAAGCCGAACTGCGTGACCAGCCGAAGCTTCATGCTGGTCTCTTTGGCGTAAGCGTTCTTCGCTTTGACCGCTTCGCGCACGCGTGCTTCACCGATCGTCTTGCTGCCCTCGGGATGCCCCGCAAGGCCGATCGCCTTGATGCCGCGCTTCTCGAGTGTGCCCGTACGCAGGATCGTGAGCGTGTCGGCGAATTCGCCGGTGGGCGAGGGCATATCGCCTGCGATCAGCAGAACTTCTTCCGCGCCGGCATCGCCGGTGTAGCGCGCGAGCACATCATCGAGCGTCGATTTGTTCGGCATGTCGCGCGCCGTCAAATGCATGACCGGCACGAAGCCTTCCTTGCGCAGCCTCGCGGCGAGCGCAATCAAGTCCGTGTACGGAGTGCCGGCGATGTGCGCGATGTAAACGCGCGTGCCCTTCGGCAAATAATCCGCGTAGCTCGCGAGACGAACGCCTTCCTTGGGCGTCGTCTCGATCGAGAATTTCGACGCGAAGTCAGCAATCGCGTCGATGAGATTTGGCGCTGCGAGAGTCGAATGTGGCATTGCGGATATGGTTACTTTTTCTGACACCATGTCATGCATTGTTGCTGTCATGGCCCCGCTTCTCATGCCTCAGCTCAAGGCGCTCTTCAAGGCTGGGACGAGATCGGTCTTCTCCCAGGAGAAGCCGCCGTCGGCGTCGGGCGTGCGCCCAAAATGGCCGTAAGCCGAGGTTCTGGCATAGATCGGCCGGTTGAGCTTCAAGTGCTCCCTTATGCCGCGCGGCGTTAAGCGCATCACCTCG
>JBAQHC010000421.1:0-17347 GCA_049288095.1 Alphaproteobacteria bacterium
TGGTTACAAGACGCTGCAAACCAAGGATGGCATGGAAGCTTTGGAAATTGCACGGAACCATCGTCCCGATTTGATCCTGATGGATATTCAATTGCCCGAGGTCTCCGGCCTTGAGGTCACGAAATGGCTGAAAGAGGATGATGAGCTTGCGGGTATTCCCGTCATCGCAGTAACGGCGTTTGCAATGAAGGGGGACGAAGAGAAGATCCGCGAGGGCGGCTGCGAAGCGTATATCGCCAAGCCGATTTCCGTGGGCCAATTCTTGGAGACAGTCCGCCGCTTCCTGGAGTAGTTCGGTGACGGCGCGGATCCTAATTGTCGACGACATTATCACCAACATCAAGGTCCTCGAAGCTAAGCTTCGGGCCGAGTACTACGAGGTCTTGACGGCAAGCTCGGGGCCCGAAGGCCTCGCCATTGCTCAGAAGGACTTTCCCGACCTCATTCTTCTCGATGTGATGATGCCGGTGATGGACGGTTTTGAAGTCTGCCGCAGACTCAAAGCCGCGCCGGCTACCGCGCACATTCCCGTTGTGATGGTGACCGCGCTCGATGGCGTCGAAGACCGCGTGCGCGGGCTCGAAGCGGGTGCAGATGATTTTCTCACCAAGCCCATCGACGAGATGGCGCTGATGGCGCGCATCAAGAATCTCGTGCGCTTGAAGCTCATGCGCGATGAGTTGCGGCTGCGTCAGGACACCGTGGAAGCGATGGCCGACATCGTCATGACGATGCCGAACGAAAGCGACACCACGCCGCGGCGCATCTTGCTGCTCGAGGACATGGATGCGAGCGCGCAGCGCATGGTCACCGCGCTGCAATCCAGTCTTAAAGCGACGGTGGAACGCGTGCGCACGCCGCAAGAGGCGTTTGCAGCAATGGTGGAGACTGCGCCCGACCTTATTATTCTCACGCTCACGAGCGATGCCTTCGACGGCTTGCGCGCTTGCTCGCAGATCCGGACACTCGATTTCCTGCGCCAAGTGCCCATCCTCGCGATCGGCGATCAGACGCGCAAGGACGTGCTGTTTCGCGCGCTCGACCTTTCGGTCAATGACTATCTCGTCCGCCCGATCGATCGGAACGAGCTCATCGCGCGCGTCGCGACACAATTCCGTTGGAAGACTTATTCCGATCGCTTGCGCGAGATCCGCCGCCAAAGCATTGAGCTCGCGGCGACAGACCCGCTGACCGGCCTGCACAATAGGCGCTATTTGGCCGCGCATCTGGCGCGTCAGATCACACGCTCGAAAGAGACACGCAAGCCCTGCACTGTGCTGATCCTCGATATCGATTACTTCAAGCGCATCAACGATACTTACGGCCACCAAGCTGGCGATGAAGTCCTCAAAGCGCTCGCCGACAGCTTTAGATTTAATATCCGCGGTGTCGATCTTGCGTGCCGCTACGGCGGCGAAGAGTTCGTTATTGTCATGCCGGAAACCGAGCTCGCGGTTGCGGAGAAGGTAGCTGAGCGCCTGCGCGAAGCGATTGCCGAGCACCGCTTCAAGATCGGCGAAGGCAAACCGGAGATTCCTGTTACCGCATCGATCGGGCTAGCGACACTTGATCCGACCGACACGGAGCAGACCCTCATCGAGCGGGCCGACAAAGCGCTCTATGAAGCTAAAGCGACCGGGCGCAACAAGGTCGTGGTTCAGGCGGCGTAACCCCCCAGGGGGTGCCTCAAACATATTTTCGAAAAACAAACCCCATGCACAGTGGGGCGCACTCAGCCCTGCGGCGACTTCGGGCCTCGTCAATTCGCCGTAACGGCGAGTGGGCGCACCTGTTTGAGCAGGAGGGCGCGAATTTCGTCCGGGTGCGAGAAAGAGGCGTAATGCCCGGCATCGGGCACGCCGACAAACGCCTTTTCGGGCGCGCTCAGTGAATCGAAGTAACTCCTGGCTAAATCGAATGGCGCGTAGTCGTCTTCGGTGCCCTGAAAGATGAAGACCGGCACGGCGAACTCCGGACCGAGTGCTGTCAAGTCGGCTTGCATTGCCGGGCCTTGCATGGTCGTGCCGAAGAAATGGTCGTTGCTGGCAAGAAAAGCCGACACCCAATCGCTCGCATCAGTCAGACTGAAATCGGGTTCGTAGAGCAGGCTCCAAATGAGTGCCGCATTGTCCGGCCCGCCTTTCTCATAGGCTGCCGCCCATTTTCTCTGCGTGCGGAAGTCCGTTTCGGATTTGTAGGGTGGAGGGCCCATGTGTTCGAGCTCCGCGATTGCGGCCTTATCGCCGCGCGCGTGCGCCTTAGCGAGAACGTGCTGATAATTCAGTATTTCGCCTTTGGCGAAGCTCACGGTCTGGCCGGTCCCGACATAAGCGTAAAAAAGATCGGGCTTAAGCTTCATCATGTGAATGCCGATGATCGAGCCCCAGGAGGAAGCGAACACGCCGATCTTGCTCTTGTGGAGATGTTCGCGAAGATATTGAGCGAGCGCGACGCCATCCTGCGCCATCTCTTCGATGCTGAGACTTGGATCGATCTTGCCGCCGGCTTTGGCGAAGCTGCGGCCGGCCCCGGGTTGGTCCCACTCGACGATCGTGAAGTCCTGCTCCCAGCGATAGGGCACGAACACGCTCGATGCCGCGCCGGGCCCGCCGTCGACCATCACCAGGATGGGGTTGGAGCGATCCTGTCCTCTAATCGAGATCCATTCTTCATGCCCGTTGATGGTGACGAAATGCGCCTCTTGAATTCCGTTGCGGCTGTCGATCGCGACGGCCTTTGCGGCTTCGTTCTGCCGATAGGCGCGATTGGCGAGAAACGCTCCGCCGAGAACTACGATGACTGCAATGAATCCCAGCGCGATGCGTAACACCCACTTCCACACGGCTTTCCTCCCACCAACGAGTCTGACATACTGAAGGGAACGTACTCTTTAGTATGTAACATACTCATTAGTATGTTTGAGGCCGCATGTCTAGAGCCAAGAACGAGCAGGGGATCAGCGAGCGGCGCGCGCAGACACGCGAGCGCCTGCTCGACGCCGCGGGTCGGGCCATCGCTGAGAAAGGGCTTCACGAGACAACGCTTGATGAGATTGCGGCCCGCGCCGGTCTTACCAAGGGCGCGATCTACGACAATTTCGCGAGCAAGGATGAGTTGTTTCTCGCTCTTGTCGCGCGCCGCCCGGTTGGGCCGTCATGGCCGAGCGATAGACGGGGCACTGTCAAACAGCGGCTGCGCCAGCTTGCAAAGCTGGTGATCGAGGAGAACGAAGCGACGCGGCGTATGGCGCCGATCCGTGCGCAGTTTCTGCTCTACGCGCTCACCCACGCGGACACAGTTGGCCCGATCTCGTCGCTCTTCGAGGAGCAGCTCAAGCGAACGGAAGCGCGCATTCGCGTGCTGTTCGATGAAAGCGAGCTTATTATGGCCCCGCGCGAATTTGCCATACTCTTGGAGAACTTCATCCCAAGCTTGGCTTACACGCGTAGTTGGTCGCCGCAAATCATCAGCGAAAAAGACATTGTCGCAATCTTCGAAAGCTTTGCGCGGCCAAGCGCAAGGCGTTCTTAGCTTCCGAACACCACTGCGTGCATGATACGTCCGGGCGAGAATGCGAGGGTGCCCGCAATGAGCAATCCTCCGACATAGAGCCCGAGCATAGAGCCGCGATGCCATTTGATGTGGTGCGTGCGAAGCGCCCAAATTGTCGTGGCGACATTGGCGAGCGTTACCACCACGAAAATATGAATCGCTGTGAAGCCGAGCGGATTGGTCGGCGAAGGCTGGCGGATGAAGATCGCGGCGATCGCCGTCACGGTCATCAGGGTCAAATAGATCGTGCCAAAGGTCCGATGGAGCGGCGCGCCTTTGGTGCTGAAGAAGATCTGCCGCGTGCCGATGAGAAAGGCTGGCAGTACCGTCGCGAAGTGAAGCTTCACAGCGAGTGGCGCGTGCAGCAGCGGTTCGAGTGTTATAGTTCCCCCCTTAAGCTACAGGCGGGCTGGATCGATTGGCTTTCGATTCCCATACCTCATGTGCAGAATAAACACTTCGGTTCCGGCTATCTCGTAGAAGACGAGGTAGGGATAGCGGCGCACCGGTATTACGCGCACGCCCGGTCTGTCGACGACGGGCGCCCGATTTCCGGAAAATGACTGATGAGCCGGATAGCTTGGCGGATCGCGCGTTCGACTGAAACCGCGCCGCGAGGGCTATGCACTTTTAGGTATTCGCCAATCTCAGCGAGATCGCGAGTTGCGCGCGGCCTGAACCGAACGATCACGACTTGCGAAATTTTGCGAACGCAGCCGCGACCTCTTCATCTGATGCAATTTCGCCGCACGCGCCCTGAGCGAGTGCTTCATCGATCGCTGTCAATTCGTCATCCGATGGGGTGTAGGCGCTGCCCCCGAGACGATCAAGCGCAAGCAGCATTTCGGCGGCTTCGTTTTGCCGCTCGCTCGGCCACTTTTGAATAGCTTCGAAAGCCTTCTTGAGAAGATCGGTCATGAGCGAGACCTTACAACGTTCGGGAAGGCTTATTTGATCTTGCCTTCGGTGAACTCGACGTGCTTGCGCACCTTCGGGTCGTATTTCCGCACTTTCATCTTCTCGGTCTTGGTGCGGCTGTTCTTCTTCGTGACGTAGAAATAGCCCGTATCGGCCGAGGAGTTGAGCCGGATCTTGATCGTGTTCGACTTGGCCATTGGCCGATTCCTTCAAAATTCGCGAGGCGCTACCAGGCGCCGGTTTCCGGCGGGGAGACTACCGGGCCGCGACCTTCTGTCAAGAACATGCCTTGGGCAATTGCGGGCCGGGCCGGAACTTGGCCAAATGCAGCGAAAGCCGCCTAAGAGCGGCTGGGGAGGATCGATGAAGAAAGTCCGGCTCGGCCCCTTGGCGGGGCTTCTGAGTGCCCTTTTGCTTTTGCCGTCATTCGCATTCGCGCAAGCGGATACGGGCGACACTGCCTGGGTGATCGTCGCGACAGCCCTGGTGCTGTTCATGACGCTGCCGGGCCTGGCCATGTTTTATGGCGGCCTCGTGCGCGTCCAAAATGTGCTTTCGGTGCTGATGCACTGCGCCGCAATCGCCTGCGCGGTGTCGATCCTCTGGCTGGTTTGCGGATATTCGCTGGCATTCAGCAATGGCGGCGATGCCAATGCCGTCATCGGCGGGCTCTCCAAGGCGTTTCTGAACGGCGTCGGGCGCGAGGGACTCACCGGCACGATACCAGAGCCGGTGTTTTTCATGTTTCAGATGACCTTTGCGATCATCACGCCGGCTTTGATCGTCGGCGCTTACCCGGAGCGCGTTACCTTCCCGATGGTTTTGGCGTTTAGCGCGGCGTGGCTGCTGCTCGTCTATGTGCCGGTGTGCCATTGGGTGTGGGGTGGGGGCTGGCTTGCAAAGCTCGGCGTTATCGACTTCGCCGGTGGCCTCGTCGTTCACGCAACGGCCGGCATTTCGGCGCTCGTATTCGCGCTCGCGCTTGGTCCGCGTCTGGGATTTCCCGAGGAGTCTCATCCGCCGCATAGCCCGAGCATGACCTATATCGGCGCCGCGATGCTTTGGGTCGGCTGGTTCGGCTTCAACGCGGGCAGCGCGCTTGGCGCAAACAGCGCGGCGGCGATCGCGCTCGCCGATACGCATATCTCCTCGGCCGCTGCGGCGCTCACGTGGATGATCCTGGAATGGCTCCGGTTCGGCCGCCCGAGCTTGGTTGGCCTCGTCACCGGCATGGTTGCAGGCCTTGCGACGATTACGCCCGCATCGGGCACCGTCGGCCCGGCTGGGGCTCTCGTAATCGGCTGCAGTGCCGGCATTGTTTGTTTCTATGCGGTGCGCGCCATCAAAGTCCGCATCAAGATCGACGACTCGCTCGATGTCTTTGCCGTGCACGGAGTAGGGGGCGTATTGGGCGTTCTTCTGGTGCCCTGGCTGGCCGGGTTCGGCCCGCTAGCGCCTGGCCTTGCCGCCGGAGTAACGCTACTTCATCAGTTCGGCGTTCAGGCGCTCGGCGTCTTGGCCGTGGTGGCCTGGTCGGCAGCGGCCTCGTACATCATATTAAAGATTGGCGGCCTGCTGTTGCGCCTGCGCGTGCCGGGTGAGGTTGAGCGCGAAGGACTGGACATCAGCGTCCACGGCGAGCGAGCCTATAATTTGACGCCCTGAATCGGAAAGGCCCGTCCATGAAATACATCATTGCTGTGATCAAGCCGCACAAGCTCGATGACGTGCGCCAGGCGCTGACAGCCCTTAACGTGCAGGGCATGACTATCACCGAGGTCAAGGGTTACGGGCGCCAGCGTGGGCAAAAGGAGATCTATCGCGGCGCCGAATACACGGTGAGCTTCGTGCCCAAGATTAAGATCGAGGTAGCCGTCGATGACGCCCAGGCTGATCAGGTGGTGGAGAAGATCACCGCGACGGCGCGTACCGGCCAAATCGGCGACGGCAAGATCTTCGTGATGGACCTCAAGGATGCCGTGCGCATCCGCACCAGCGAGCACGGCCCAAGCGCGCTCTGACGCCTCATGGTTCGACGGGCTCACCATGAGGGGTTTGGGGCCTCATCCTGAGCTTGTCGAAGGATAAGGCAGCTACTCGGCGATCGCTTCTTCGTTCTGAAAGCCGTGCATCCGAAGCGCCCATTGAAGCGCGACGAGCGCGCCCTTGATGCGCGGCAGGAGGGTGAAGGTCATGGTGATCGCGAGAGTCGGCCAGATCAGATAGTGCATCCACTGAGGGATCGACGTGAACTCAAGCGCTGCGAGCATCGCCGGCAAGACGATATGCCCAACGATCAGGATCGTGAAATAGGCCGGCGCATCGTCAGCGCGATGATGATAGAACGCCTCGCCGCAAACCGGACAGCGGTCGACCACTTTCAAATACGACTTGAGCAGCTTGCCCTGCCGGCAATTCGGGCAACGCAATGCCAGCCCCGCACGCAACGCCGCCCAAACCGAGCGGGGCGCGGTCTCCTGTGCGGCCGTGTGCGAGGAAGAATCGTGTGGCAACAAGATCTCCAAGTTCACTCAGAAATGAGCGCGCGGGTTGCGCTGCGGCAAGGCGCGGCATGGTCGCAGGGACAAGAGACCCCACTGCCCACGAATGAAATGTGCTGAAACGGCGCTATTTGCCTTTGTTGCGGCGTTTGGCCGCGCGCTTGGCTTTGCCGCCCTTACGCGGCTTTGCGAATGAGAGCGGTTCTGAAAGAAGCTCGAATACGAGGCCGCCGGTGATCGGCGCCGCCTCGACAAGCTTAACTTCGACAGGCTCGCCGAGTCGGAACACCGCACCCGTAACATCGCCGATCAGCGCATGCGCCCGCTCATCATGGAAGAAATAATCATTGCCGAGCGTGCGGATCGGGATGATGCCGTCGGCGCCTGTCTCGCTCAATCGCACGAACAGGCCGAAGCGCGTGACACCGGAGATGCGGCCATGAAACTCTGCGCCGACGCGATCCGAGAGATAAGCCGCGAGATAGCGGTCCGTCGCGTCGCGCTCAGCCGCCATCGCGCGCCGTTCGAGGTTGGATACTTGCTCGCCGATCTCGCCAAGCGATTTCAGCTCCGCCTCTTTGAGCCCATCATCGCCAAGGTCGTAAGCCCTGATCAGCGCGCGGTGGACGATGAGGTCGGCATAGCGCCGGATCGGCGAGGTAAAATGCGCATAGGAGCGTAGCGAAAGTCCGAAATGGCCGAGGCGCTCTGGCGCGTAACGCGCTTGGCTTTGTGTGCGCAGAACAATCTCGTGCAGCATTTGTTCAAAATCGGTTCCGCGCGCGGCAGCGATCAGCCGGTTGAAGTTCCGCGAGCGGATATTTTCGCCCAGCGGAAACTTGAAGCCCAAGCTCTCAACAAACTCCTGGAATGCGCGCAGCTTCTCGGAGTCAGGCGATTCATGCACGCGGTAAAGCAGGGGCGTGCGCCGTGCTTCCAAGAGCTCTGCTGCCGCGACATTGGCGAGGATCATGAACTCTTCGATAAGCCGCATGGTTTCGAGCCGCTCGCGACGCTTCACCGAAGCGACCCTCCCGTCGGGTCCGAATGCAATGCGATGCTCGGGCAAATCAAGATCGAGCGGCGAGCGCTTTTCGCGCGCTGTCTTTAGCGTGTCGTAAGCTGCGAAGAGGGGTTTGAGCACGGTATCGAGAAGCGGCCCCGTCGCATCGTCGGGCCGTCCATCCCAGGCTGCTTGCGCTTGCGCATAGGTCAAGCTCGCCGCCGACTTCATCAGTCCACGGACGAGCCGCGCGCCCTTCTTCTCGCCATGCGCGTCGATGATGATGCGAATGGCAAGGCAAGCCCGCTCCTCGCCATGACGCAGCGAGCACAAATCCGCCGACAAAGCTTCGGGCAGCATCGGCACGACGCGATCCGGGAAATAAACCGAATTGCCGCGCCGTACCGCCGCGCGGTCAAGCGCTGAGCCCGACGTCACATAGTGCGCGACATCGGCAATCGCGACCCAAAGAATGAAGCCGCCGGGATTGCGCGCATCCGTATCGGGCTCGGCATAAACCGCGTCGTCATGATCGCGCGCATCTTCAGGATCGATGGTGAGGAGCGGAATGCGCCGCAAATCCTCGCGTGAACCGAGCTCGACAGGCTTGGCGGCTTCCGCTTCATCGATCGCGCCTTCCGGAAACGTAACCGGCAGGTGATGGCTGTGAATTGCTATGAGGCTAATCGCTTTCGGCGCATCCATATGGCCGATACGGTCTTTGACGCGCGCACGCCGAAGGCCAGCCCCGCGTTCGGGGAGAATCGTGCAGAGCACAAGCTCGCCGACTTCGGCGCCTTTGAGATCGGCGATCGCAACTTGCAATTCGCCCCGCACGCGCCGGTCGACAGGCTCGATGCGCGCCCCTTCACGGCTGCGTTTGACGACACCCAAAATCTCATGCGCGCTGGCGCCGAGCCGCTTCTCGACGATCGCGATATATTCGCCATCTTCCTCGCGTACGCGCGCAAGCACGCGCTCGCCGACACCGAGTGCGGGTTTGATCTGCACACGGCCGGGCGCCAAGCGAATGTGCGGCGGCTTCTCCTTGCCCGCCCAATTGGCTGGAGTCGCAAGGAGATCGCCGTCGGTATCGGTGTCGGTGATGTCGAGCACCATGGTGCCCGAGAGGCGGCCAAGCTGCTCGATCCTGCCTTTGGGCTTGTCGATCGCGCCGTCGTCCGTCAGCTCACGGAGCATGCGCTTGAGCACGATGCGGTCATCGCCCTTGATGTCGAAGGCGCGCGCGATATCACGGCGCGATGTGCGTCCCTCATTTTCCTCAATGAATTTCAGAATGTCGGCTTTCGACGGCAAGCCCGGCGCTTTGGCTTTTCTCTTTGTCACTAGTGTTGCTCGCCGCACTGACCCTCACCCGGTTCGCTCGCGCGAACCGACCTCTCCCTGAAGGGCGAGGTAAATAGCGACCCTCTCCCTTCAGGGAGAGGGCAGGGTGAGGGTACTGCCATTAGGCTCCGCTTTCGGATGAAGCTTTCTTCTTTGGCGCGGCTTTCTTTTTCGCAGCAGGCTTTTTTGCGGAAGGCGTCGCGTCGCTATTCGCTTTTGTGGCTTTGGCTTTCTTCGGCGCCTTTGCCGCCGCTCCGTTCTCGGAGGATTTGGCTTTCGCTTTCCCGCGCGCTTTCTTGCCGCCGCCTTTAGCGACGCGCTCTGCCAGCAGCTCGACCGCCTGCTCCATCGTCACTTGCTCAGGCTCTGTCGATTTCGGAATCGTCGCGTAGACTTTGTTCCAGCTGACGTAAGGGCCATAACGGCCCTTCATCACATTCACGGGCTTGCCGTCGTCCGGATGATTGCCGAGTACCTTGATCGGCTCGGGCGTGCGGCGATTGCCTTTGCCGGCGCGCTCGGCAATCAGCGTCACCGCGCGATTGAGGCCGAGGGAGAAGACCTCCTCGCTTGAATCAAGCCGCGCATATTTGCCGTCGTGGCGGAGATAGGGGCCATATTGCCCGATCGACGCCTCGATCGGCTTGTGCGTCTCGGGGTGTTCGCCGACTAGGCGCGGCAATGCGAGCAGCGCAAGCGCGTAGTCGAGATCGACTTCGGCGACCGGCTTGTCCTTGGGAATGCCGGCGCGCTTGGGCTTTTCGCCTTCGACCGCCTCGCCCAGCTGTACGTACGGCCCGAAGCGCCCAGAGCGCAAAGTCACATCAAGACCGGTCACGGGATCTTTGCCGAGCATCTGCGTGCCGGTGGTTGCTTGCGCTTCGCCCGCGGGCACGCCGAGCTGGCGCGTATATTTGCACTCGGGATAGTTCGAGCAGCCGATGAAGGCTCCGAATTTGCCGGTCTTGAGCGAGAGGCGGCCATTGCCGCAAGTGGGGCAGAGGCGGGGATCGCTGCCATCCGCTTTCGGCGGAAAGATGTGCGGGCCGAGCAAGTCATTGATCGCATCGAGCACATCGGAAACGCGCAAGTCGGTAGTTTCGGCGATGGCGGCGGTAAAATCGCGCCAGAAATCCTTGAGCAGATCCTTCCACGAAATCTCGCCATTCGAGACGAGATCGAGCTTCTCTTCCAAGTCCGCGGTGAAATCATATTCGACATAGCGCTTGAAGAAGCTTTCGAGGAACGCCGTGACGAGCCGCCCCTTATCCTCGGGAATGAAGCGACTCTGATCTTTGCGCACATAACCGCGGTCTTGCAGCGTCGAAAGAATTTGCGCGTAGGTCGAGGGGCGGCCGATGCCAAGCTCTTCGAGCTTTTTGATCAGCGTTGCTTCCGAATAACGCGGCGGCGGTTCGGTGAAGTGCTGTGCCGGTGTCACGGAGAGCGTCTTCGGCTCATCGCCAGCCGTGAGCTTTGGCAGGCGCGCCGCGTCTTCGCCGTCGGCGGCCTCGTCTCGGCCTTCTTGGTAAAGCCGAAGAAAGCCGTCGAACACGACGACTGTGCCGGTCGCGCGCAGGCCAAACGAATTATTCTGAGGTGCTAGCGTTGCAGTGGTGCGTTCAAGCTGCGCGCTTTCCATTTGGCTGGCGACCGTGCGCTTCCAAATCAGCTCATAGAGTCTGAATTGATCCGGATCGAGTGAGCGTTTCACATCATCGGGCGAGCGTTCAAGGCTGGTCGGCCGGATCGCCTCATGCGCTTCTTGCGCATTTTTGGCCTTGGTTTTGTAGAGGCGCGGGCTGTCCGGCAGATAACGGTCGCCGAAACTCTTCTTGATGACGTCGCGGGTCTGCGTGAGCGCCTCGGGCGAAATGTCGACGCCGTCTGTGCGCATATAGGTGATGAGGCCGACCGTGCCTTCGCTGCCGACATCGACGCCTTCATAAAGCCGCTGGGCGATCTGCATGGTGCGCTTGGCGGTGAAGCCGAGCTTGCGCGCCGCTTCCTGCGCCAGCGTCGAGGTCATGAAGGGCGGCTGCGGATTGCGCCGCGCGGGCCTGGTCTCGACTTCGGTGACAATCACCGGCGCGGCCTTGATCGCATTGGCCGCATTCTCGGCATCGACATCGGTCTTCAAATCGAACTTGTCGAGCTTCTTGCCGTGCAGTTCGATGAGGCGCGCGGTGAAGTTCTCGCCAGCCTTGGTTTGAAGCTCCGCCTCGACCGTCCAATATTCCTGAGCTTTGAAGGCCTCGATTTCGAGCTCGCGATCGCAGACCAGGCGCAGCGCGACGGACTGGACGCGGCCAGCCGAACGGGCGCCGGGCAATTTGCGCCACAACACCGGCGACAGTGTGAAGCCGACGAGATAGTCCAGGGCGCGCCGGGCGAGATAGGCGTCGACCAGCTCCTGGTCGATCTTCCGCGGATTCGCCATCGCCTCTTTGATGGATTTCTCGGTGATGGCGTTGAAGGTGACCCGGTCGACGGCGATGCCTTTGAGGGCTTTGCGCTCCTCCAACACCTTTAATATGTGCCACGAAATGGCCTCGCCCTCGCGGTCCGGGTCGGTGGCCAAAATCAGCCTGTCGGAGCCTTTGAGGCCATCGGCTATGTCCTTGATATGCTTCTTTGAATCGCTCCCGACCTCCCACAGCATCTCGAAGTCCTGGTCCGGCAGGACCGAACCGTCTTTGGAGGGCAGGTCGCGAATATGGCCGAAGCTCGCCAACACCCGGTAGCCGGGCCCAAGATACTTATTGATCGTCTTGGCTTTGGCCGGCGATTCGACAACGACAAGATTCATTCGGGCGGCATTTCGGCGTTAGGTGAGCCAGGGGGACCCCGGCGCAAACAGGCCGGAAAGGTGGTAACGCGCTTCCCGGTTGTCAACCATGCGCCCAGTACTTCCTTCTACAATCTATGATTGTGCTGATAATATGCCATTTCCGTTTACGAGAAATTTCTGGTGTTATCCTTAAAACGTGTGCACACTAAGTAATACAACCGAGGCGCGGCACAGGAGGTGTCATGGCCCGGGGCAACCCAAGGCGAACGCCTGAAGAACTCGTGGATCCTTCCAGGGGGATTGAACCGATGTCGATTGAGACGCTTGGAGGCCCGAGCCGGCTGGAGTCGGTCAGCTACATATTGGCGATGACCAAGCCTTTGGTCGAAATCGCTAAGGCACGTAACCTACCGACCCTCGTTTATTTCCTGGAAATGGCGGTTCTCGATGCCGCCGACATCGAGCACAGATTGCGGCTCGCTAATCCTGACCTGCCCGCGAAACCATCTGACCTGGAAGACGAAGGATAAGCCCCTCGATTTCGAGATCCAAGAGCGCCGTCTGGATATCTGAGGCAGTCGCTCCGGTTTGGCGTACAAGCTCATCGATTGAAACGGGCGAGGGGCCGAGAAGCTCCAAGAGCGTATTCGCCAATGATTGTGAATCCGGCCGCTGAACCGGCTTTGGATCGGCGCGTGGCGGCGCAGGCTTGCTCGTTGGGCGTAGAGCGCTTGGGCTGGGGAGCGGCAAGGCGGGCTCAATGGCTTGCTCAGGTAGATTGGCGAGAATGTCATCCACATTCTCGACCAGAGTTGCGCCTTCTTTGAGCAGGCCGTTCGTACCGCGGCAGCGTGCGTCCAGAGGAGAACCGGGAACCGCGAAGACTTCGCGGCCCATCTCTCCCGCAAGCCGTGCCGTTATCAACGAACCAGATCGCTCGGCGGCTTCGACGACAATGGTGCCGCGCGCAAGGCCGGCGATGATGCGATTGCGGCGCGGAAAGTCTTGCGCGCGCGCGACATGACCGAACGGCATTTCCGAGATGACCAGTCCCGTTTCGCAAATCGCCTCGTAAAGCTCGGCATGTTCTTCGGGATAGATTTGATTGATGCCGCCGGCGATCACAGCGAGCGTGCCGGTCTTGAGCGCGCCGCGATGCGCCGCTGCGTCGATGCCTCGTGCAAGACCGGAAACGATTGCAATACCGCGCGCGCCGAGGCCGGCAGCCAAGGCTTCGGCGAGCTTGCGTCCATTCGCTGAGGCATTGCGCGCGCCAACGATGGCGACGGCAGGCATCGCGAGACTCTGCAACGCGCCGCGCACGAAGATCACCGATGGCGCGCCTTCTGATTCGGCAAGAAGCTTCGGGTAGCCAATTTCACCGTAGATCAACATATCGGCGCCGAATGCGCGGGCTGCCTCAAGCTCGCGCTCGGCTTGCGCAAGACCTGCGAGCCGAATTTGTCCGGCGCGCCCGCCATGCGATGCGAGCGATGGCAATTCGCTGATGGCGGCGAGCGCCGAACCGAAGCGTTCGATCAAATTGCGAAAAGTGATGGGGCCGATCTCGCCGCTGCGCGCGAGGCGCAATGCAGCAACGCGCTCCGCGTCGGATGCGATCTCGCGTGCGGGTGCACCCATCGGTTACGGCTTAGCCGCAGCGGGATCAGCGTTCTCGCCGATCCGCGGCTCCTTGCCGGACAGCAAGCGCGCGATATTGGATCTGTGGCGCCAATAGATCAGCACGCCGCAGAGAGCTGCCGGAATCGCGAGCCAGCTCAGACCGCCGATGATAAAGAAGATTGGCGCCAGCACCGCTGCGGCGAGCGCTGCAAGGGATGAATAGCGGAACAGGAAGGCCGTCGCGATCCACGATGCGCCGGCCGCAAGCCCGATCGGCCAGGCGAACGCAATCAAGATGCCGAAATAGGTCGCAACACCCTTGCCGCCCTTGAAGTTGAGCCACACGGGATAAATGTGCCCAGCGAATGCCGCGCAGCCAGCGGCAACGCTTGGGATCGGTCCCCCCAACATCCCAGCAATGAGGACAGCAACCGCGCCCTTGCCGCCGTCGGCAAGCAGTGTTGCAAGCGCGAGCGGCTTATTGCCCGTGCGCAAGACATTGGTCGCGCCGATATTGCCCGAGCCGATAGAGCGGATGTCGCCGAGGCCTGCCATCCGCGTGAACACGAGGCCGAACGGTATCGAGCCGAGCAAATAGCCGAAGATGGCGCCCGGGATCATTCCCCACGCGAAAGTCGGCGCGGCGTCGAAATTCCACCACATCCCTTATCCCCTCCTGGTCTAGTTTGCGCGGGGGCCCCCTTGCTGATCAAGTATGCGCCATGGCTTTGCCCACCGACATTACGGGGCGTATGAGCGTCATCCTGGGCGACATCACACTGCTCGATGTCGATGCGATCGTGAATGCCGCGAATGGTGCGCTGTCGCCCGGTGGCGGCGTCTGCGGGGCGATCCATCGGGCGGCAGGGCCGGAGCTTGCCGCCGAATGCCGCGCGCTTGGCGGATGCGCCACCGGCAATGCCAAGATCACGCGCGGCTATGGGCTCAAGGCTCGCAACGTCATCCACGCAGTCGGGCCGGTATGGCAAGGCGGGGATGCCGGCGAAGATGCACTGCTCGCCTCCTGCTATCGCAATGCGCTCGAGCTCGCCGCGCGGCAAGGCGTGCGAACGGTCGCGTTTCCGGCGATCTCAACCGGCATTTATGGTTTCCCGCCCGAGCGCGCAGCCGCGATAGCCGTTCGCGCGGTCGCCGAGGCTCTCGTCGGCTCGCCGATCGCGCAGGTTCAGTTCTGCTGCTTCAGCGAAGCGTCTGCAGCCCTTCATCATGAAGCGATTGCCGCGCTTTGACTTCCGCCTGTCATCCCGGACGCGACGCAGCATGCAATGCTGCTTCGCAGATCCGGGATCCATCCTTCGACAGGCTCAGGGTGACGTCATGGTGAATTTGTCGAACCATGGATCCCGTGTCTGCGGCGCGTCATCAAATGCCGCGCCGCGCACGGGATGACGGGTTGATGGACCGTCAGACATTGCGTGCGAGACGCGCGAGGCGATCGAGCGCGCCTTGAAGAATGTAGGCCGCCGCGAGCTTGTCGATGCGCTCGGCGCGTTTCGCGCGGCTGACATCGGCTTCGAGCAGGGCGCGCTCCACGGCAACCGTTGAAAGCCGCTCATCCCACAGTAACACCGGCAGCGATAAAGCTTTCGCGAGATTAGCGGCGAAAGCGCGCGTTGATTGCGAGCGCGGGCTTTCGGTGCCGTCGAGCTTGAGCGGCAAGCCGACGACAATGCCGCCAATAGCGTGTTTCGCGACCAGCGCTGCCAGCGTCTGTGCATCCTCGGTAAATTTGCCGCGCACGAGTGTTTCAAGCGGCGAGGCGATCGCGCGGCCTGCATCGGAAAGCGCGAGCCCGATCGTCTTCGTGCCGAGGTCGATGCCGAGGAGCCGCGTGAGCTTTGGAGCGGAGGCGATGAACGCTTCAAGATCGGTTGTCGCTTGCATCTCGCTCATTTGAGGCGCTGCCCGATTTCAACGCGGTTGCCGGCGGGATCGCGTAGAAAGAAGCGCGCGAGCCCATCGGCCTGGATCGGCTCGTCGATCACGTCCAGGCCACGCGCTTTTTGCGCGGCGCGCGCCGCTTCAAGATCATTGACTGCAAGACAAATGTGCCGGCGTGAGCCCGCGCCATTCGCGCCCGGATCGATTGCCAAATGAAGCTGCGCATTGCCGAGCTGATACCAAGCGCCGCCGCGTGCCTTTAGTTCCTGTGGCTTCTCGATTTCGCGTAAGCCGAGCACCTCTCCGTAGAAACGCTTGGCTTCGCGCTCAAGTTCCGGCGGCACGGTGACTTGCACGTGATCGATCGCCGTGATTGCGATATCGGGCTCGGCTTGCGCAGGTCGGCGGCGCGCACGCCACTCGTCGCGCGATTGCCCCCACATGTCGACATCTTCATCGATCGGCGCCGGCAAGTGGCCTTGCCGCAAATAGCGCGAGCCAAGTTTGCGTGCGACCGCCAGCGAGTTGTGGTTCGCGGGGTCAATGCAGTGGATGACTTCGGTCCATCCGAGCGCATCGAATGCAAAGTCGATCGCGCGCGCCGCCGCCTCAACGGCATAGCCGCGTCCCCATGCACTTCGTCTGAGGCCCCAACCAACTTCGGTGCCCGGCCAGCCATCTGGATAAATGGGCCCGATGCGACCGATCCATGTCCCGCTCGCCTTCTCAATGACGGAGAACATGCCGAAGCCGAGGAGTGCCCAGCTTCCTGCCATCCCGGCAAAAGAGCGCCACGCTGTTGCGCGCGGCATCGCTCCGCCGATGAAGTGGAGCGCATCCACATCTTCCATCATCTCGGCAAACGCATCGAAATCCTCGGTTGCCGGCGGGCGCAGGATCAGCCGCTCGGTTTCGAGCGTTGGTCCGAGCAGGGCAGGTGCGAGCGGCCTCATCGCGCCCCTCGCCACTCGCGCCACTCAGCGCGGCTTTGTCCGTAAATTTCGGTCGGCAAATGCTCGATCGGTGGGGGGAAGCGGCCACTGCGTAACCAGCGCGAGCCAGGCCGCTTGGCAAGCGCAATGGAGTTGGCGTTCTCAGGGTGAATACAGTGCGCGACTTCCGCCCAGCCGAGCGTATCGAACACCCAATCGATCGTGCGCGTCGCAGCCTCGCTCGCATAGCCTTTGCCCCAGGCGTCGCGCACAAGCGCCCAGCCGACTTCAGCCGCCGGCCAGTCCGCGGGTGCCCAAGGGCCGACGCGGCCGATCCATCTGCCGCTTGTCTTGTCGATGACCGAAAACATGCTGAAGCCGTTGATCACCCAAGCGCCGGTCACAGCCGACCAGGCGCGCCACGAAGCCTGGCGCCCCATCACGCCGCCCATGTAGCGTGCACATGACTCATCCGCCATCATCGCGGTGAACGCGCTCAGATCTTCGGCGCTTGGCGGACGCAAGACCAGCCGCTCGGTTTCGAGCGTCGGGCCGAGTTGTAAGGTAGCGTTGACCAAGCCGCGGCTCCTTTGCCTTGCCAGCTGCGCTTCCGATTGCTAGCACTGGCTTAGATTTGGCGGAAGTCCGGACATTTCCATGGCGGTTGACGAAGAAACTGTGCGCAAGATCGCGCGATTGGCGCGGATCAAACTGCCTGAGAGCGCGGTTGCGCCGATGGCTGATGAGCTTTCCAAGCTGCTCAATTGGGTCGAGCAAT
>JBAQHC010000422.1:0-4593 GCA_049288095.1 Alphaproteobacteria bacterium
ATAGCAAGGGGGAGGCGGAGGAGCGATCAAAAGAAGCTCAGGCCATGCTCGACTCGATCCGCAATATCTTGTCTCATACCCTATCTATCAATGATGCCATCGATTGGGACACGTTGAAACAACGCGGGTCGTTCCCGGAGCGGTCGCCGGCCGAACCCAACGAGCAGGACTTCAAGCCAAAGCTTGGCACCCTAGATTTCCTTTTGCCGTTTCTGAAGAAGAAGAAACTTCAAAAGGCGCTCTCGGCCTATAGCGGCGCGAAAGCGAGCTGGCGAATTGCGCGAGATGATTGGTCCGCCCGGAGAGAGAAGTTTGAGGCGGAACGAAAATCAACCAATGACGCGATCGATCATCAGCGTGTCAGATATCTAGCAAAGGATTCGGGCGCGATCGAGGAGTATTGCGATCTTGTGCTTTCGCGATCGGAATATCCTGACTTCTGTCCGAAGGAGTTCTCCGTCGTCTATATTCCTGAGACAAAGACTGTGGGCGTCGATTACGAATTGCCGTCTCTTGATCAATTGCCCCGCCTCAACGAGGTGAAGTTTATCGCAACGCGGCAGGAGTTCAAGGAAAGCGAGCTTAAAGAGGCCGATGCCAAGCGACTATATGACTCGGCTCTCTACCAGATCTGTCTGAGGACCATTCACGAGCTGTTCGAAGCAGATACGATCAAAGCGATCGGCGGTGTCGCGTTCAACGGTTGGGTCACGGCTATCAATCGCGGGACAGGACGTGAGAGCCGCGGCTGCGTGATGTCCGTCGTGGCTGAGAGATCAGCCTTTGAGGCGATCAACCTCCGCGCGGTCGATCCCAAGACTTGCTTCAGGACTCTCAAAGGTGCTGCTGCCAGCGAGTTGGCCGGAATGATGCCGATCCCGCCCATTGTGCAATTCAACAAAGAGGACCCGCGCTTTGTCGAAAGCGTCGAAGTCGCCGACGGGCTATCGGAGGGACAAAATATTGCTGCCATCGGATGGGAGGATTTTGAGCATCTCATACGAGAGCTATTCGAACGAGAACTGAAGGGTGATAGCGCAGAGGTGAAGATAACGCGAGCAAGCCACGATGAGGGCGTGGACGCCGTTGCGTTCGATCCCGATCCGATAAGAGGCGGCAAGATCATCATTCAGGCCAAGAGATACTCAAATACCGTTGGTGTTGCAGCTGTGCGCGATCTCTATGGAACGATCGTCAATGAGGGGGCGACCAAAGGAATTCTGGTCACTACGTCGACATTCGGCCCCGAATCCTACCGTTTCGCGCAAGATAAGCCGATTGTTCTGATGGACGGATCGAACCTGCTTCATCTCCTCGCGAAACACGGTGTCAATGCGCGAATTGATTTGGCGGAAGCGAAGAAGTTGGATGTCGGACTAAAGAGGTCGGGGATCGGATAGCGCGGCGCGGAGTAGGGTTCACGCTGCCTGCTTCCGGGATCCTGGCGGCAATACGCTGACGATCATTCAAATGCCGGGAGCCAGAAACTAACCGGGCGTTCACGCGCGGTTCAGGAGCATCGGTGCAATCACCGCGCTCCAACACGGGGAGGTGCCGATGCGCTCGTTTGCAATTGCCCTAGTTATGCTGGTTCCGCTCGCAGCGTGCACGACGCCGAAGAATGCCGAGGAAGCCAGAGCGCAAAAGTGCAGGCTCGACGTCAGCGAGTGCGAACAGCGCATTCGCAATTGTCAAAGCACGGGCAACGAGCTCGTCTGCAAAAGCCAAGATGCCTATTGCAAAGATGTCAGGGCGCGCTGCCCCGGCTATTGATTGCGCCGCGGCTAGTTGCGCTTGAGCCAGGCGAGCCGCATTTCTTGCAGCTCCTGCTCCAGGCCGAGCGTCACGCGGTCGAGCTCGTCTTCCGAATTCGGCATTTCTTTCTTGATCGCCGCAAGGCGCCCTTCGATCGCGGCCGCAAGGCGCGATCTCAACGCGCGCCAGTCGCTTTTCGGCAATGTCTTCCAGAGTGCCGAACGGGTGCGGAACGGGTCCATACCGGGGCTGATCGCGCGCGCCGTATCGCCCATCCAGCTTTCGAGCACTCCTGTGCCCTTAGGTGTCAGCTCATAGGTCAGGCTGCCGCGCGCATCGCCGGTTTTGGTCGCGCGCGCCAGCTTCGCAGCTTCAAGTCGGCGGATTGCCGGATAGACGGCGCCGGCGCTGCCGCTCCATTCAGCGGATTTTGACGCCAAGAAAAGTTGGCGGATGCGATAGGCGGTCAAGCCGGGCGCGCGGCGCAACAGGCCCAGAATGGCGCCTTCCAGTTCGGTCAGGCTCGCGCGCGATTTCGTCATTTCCGGCTCCGGTCGGAATAGTACGAATAGCACGAATGGGGCTAAGGCTGAATCAAGGGTGGAAGATCCTGCCCGCGAGCTGACCAATCGCCCTTAGCTGCCATTGTTGCAATCCGCTCCCATCGCTATGGTCCTCAAAAAAGGGGCCAAGAAGGGAGATTAGATGACTAGCGTCGGATTTATCGGCGTTGGCGTGATGGGCACGCCGATGGCACACAACCTCGTCAAGAAGGGCTTCGACGTCACGCTGTACGACGAGAAGCCGGGCCGTGCCGCCGAAGTGGCGAAGGAGTTCGGCTGCAAAGCGGCGCAGAGCTTGGATGGTCTTGAAGGCTGCGCGTTCATTGTCACCATGTTGCCGGACGGCAAGGTGGTTCAAGAGGTGCTGACGCGCGCGCAGCAGCAGTCGCTAATCAAGTCGTGTAAGCGCGGCACGGTTTTCATCGATAT
This sequence comes from Alphaproteobacteria bacterium, assembly GCA_049288095.1. GTDB lineage: Bacteria > Pseudomonadota > Alphaproteobacteria > CAWBKL01 > CAWBKL01 > CAWBKL01. Next base: position 2,748 of record JBAQHC010000422.1, read on the forward strand.
GAGCTCCTCCGAGCCGACACTGACGCGGGCGACCGGCGCCGAGCTCGCCAAGCACGGGCTCATTCTGGTCGATGCGCCGGTATCGGGCGCCCGGATGCGGGCGGAAACCGGCACGCTTGCCATCATGATCGGCGCGAGCGATCCGGCGCTGATCGAAAGAGTTCGCCCGATTCTCTCGGCGATGGGCAATCAGCTCTTCGTGCTGGGCGGGCTCGGCAACGGTCACGCAATGAAAGCGGTGAACAACATCATTGCCGGCACGTCGATGATCGCAGTAGCGGAAGGGCTCGCGGTCGGCGAAGAATTCGGGCTCGATCCCAAAACCATAATCGATGTGCTCAATGCCTCGACCGGGCGCGGCTTCGTCACCGAGTTTGTCGCCAAGGAGCACGTGATCACAGGCAAGTTCGCGACCGGGTTTGCGCTCGGCCTTCTCGCCAAGGATGTCCGCATCGCCGCCGATCTCAGCGAAGACGTCAAGCTCGATGCGCCGCTATTCCGCTTGGTGCGCGAGCGCTTTGCCATGGCGCGCGACAGGGAAGGTGCGGGCGCGGATAGCGCGCGCGCCTTCGTTGCGGTCAAGGAATTCGCCAAGAAACCCAAGAAGGAGCACTGAGCATGGCTGGTAAGGATGTGCGCGAAGCGGGGCTTGATCTCCGCCGCAAAATGTTCGGCAAGAGCGGCGCGGAGGACCGCGTCAACAATGCCAATGATCTCATGCGCTGGTTCGAGGAAACGGTCATCACCGATTTCTGTTTCGGCGATGTCTGGAATAGAAAGCCGCTCGATCACAAGATGCGCAGCATGCTGACGGTTGCGATCCTTGCAGCGACGGGCAAGAGCCCGCAGCTTCGCTATCACGTGCAGGGCGCGATTGCGAACGGCGTCACTATGGAGGAGCTGCGCGAGGTGCTGATCCAGGTGACACTCTATGCCGGTATTCCGGCTGGCGCCGAAGGCCTCACCATCGCGAACGCCGTGCTGAAGGAAGCCGGCCTCGTTTGAGAGCGCCTCACATTGTGAGTCTTGCGGGCGCGTGAACCGCGCGTTCGGCTGGCGTTCATGATGCGAGCGTCAGAACCTTGAGCATCGGGGTTCTTGCGTTTGCAGCCATGCGTTCCGATATCTGAAGCAAGCCGCGCGAGCTCAATGGCTTGCCGCGTGCGAGGGAGAGAGAGCGCCCATGAGATGGATCGTCTGCCTTGCGAGCGCTGCGCTGCTCACAGGCTGTGTCGCCTATGACGACGTTTACGGCGGTGGCGGCTATGGTTACAGCGGCACCTATGTCGGGGGCAGCTACTACTCGGGCGGATACGACTCCTACGGCTATGACCGCTACGGGTTCGATCGCTATGGCTTTGATCGCTACGGCTACGACCGTTCGGGCTATGACCGCTCCGGCTATAACCGGCAGGGCCATGACCACAAGGGTCACTCTCGCGGCTATGGCGATGGCGATCGCGACGATCGCAATGGCAAGCGCGGCAATAGCTGGCAGGGCAATAACGGCGGCAATGGCTGGAACGGTTCGAACGGCGGCAATGACCGCGGTCGCGACCGCGACAGAGATCGCAATCGCGGTAACAGCGGCAACGGATGGCAGGGGAACGGGCAGCCGAATTCGTCCGGGCCAGGTTATAACCAAGGCAGCTCCGGCCAGCCGCCAAAGCAGGGCAATTCTCCACCGCCGCAGCAGGGATGGAACGGCGGACAAGGGCCAACTGGCGGACCGCCGGCGGTTACGACGAGTAGTCCGCCGCCGCCACCAAGCACGGGCAATCCTCCTCCGCCGCCGCAAGGCGGGAGCGGCCCTCAGGGTGGATCGCAAGGCGGATCCAACAACCAA
>JBAQHC010000423.1:0-2542 GCA_049288095.1 Alphaproteobacteria bacterium
CGACCAAGGCTTGCGGTTCGCCTATGCCTTCAATCACTACGAAGCCGTACGCGCGTTCCGCAAAGCGCAAGCAATAGATCCCAAATGCGCGATGTGCTTCTGGGGTGAGGCCTACGCGCTTGGCCCCAACATCAATCTGCCAATGATGCCCGAGGCAGCTCAGCCAGCTTATCTCGCCACCAAGACCGCAGAATCACTTGCAGGCCACGCAGCGCCGGTCGAGCAGGCTCTGATCTTCGCGATGGCGAAACGTTACGCGCAGCATCCGCCGGAGGATCGCTCAAAGCTCGATCAAGCTTACGCGAATGCAATGTCCGGCGTGGTGCAGCAATATCCTACCGACGTTGATGCCAAGGTGCTCTATGCCGAAGCGCTGATGGATCTCTCGCCGTGGGATTATTGGGAACAAGGCGGCACGGCGCTACATCCGCGCCAAGCGCAACTCGAAAACGCGCTGCTCGCCGCCCTCGCGCTCAACCCCAATCATCCCGGCGCGCTGCATATGTACATTCATGCCGTGGAAGCCTCCGCGCACCCCGAACGCGCCGAGCTCGCGGCTGATACGCTGCGCGGCATGATGCCTGCCGCGGGCCACATGGTTCACATGCCGGCGCATATCTACGCGCGCGTCGGAAGATTCAAAGATTCGATCGCCGTCAACGAAGACGCGATCCGCGCCGACGAAGCCTACTTCAAGAACTACTCGAACCATCCCGCGCTCGACATTTACGGGCTCGGCTACTACCCGCACAATATCCATTTCGTCTTGATCTCATCGATGCTTGCCGGTGATTTCGTCACGGCACGCGAAATGGCATTCAAGTTGATGCCGCTCATTCCGCCCGAGGTGCAGGCGCAATTCGTTCAGCTTCAGGCCGTCGCATCTACCCCAATGCTGGCGCTCGCACAAATTGGCGATGACCGCGATGTGATAACGCTGCCGAAACCCGACGACAAACTGCCCTATATGCAAGCAATGTGGCATTACGCACGCGGTAGCATAATGGCGCGCGCAGGGAATATCGTTGATGCCGACAATGAGCTTGCGGCTCTCGTCGCATTGCAGAAGTCGGGCGCGCTGTTCAAGCTGCCGCAGCGCGACCTGCCGGCGGAATTGCTTGGCGATGTCGCCAAGGAAGTGCTCAGTGCACGGATCGCTCAGGCGCGCGGCGATATGAGAAGCGCGATCGATCACTTACGGGAAGCGTCCGACGATCAAGCACAATTGCCTTATACCGAGCCACCGTGGTGGTTCTATCCGGTGAAGCAATCGCTTGGTGCCGCGCTTCTTATGAGCGGGCGCGCAAACGAGGCTATCGATGCATTCCAAGCCACGCTGCTCGATCAGCCGGGCAATGTTTGGGCGCTTTACGGGCTTATGAGGGCGTATCAAAAAACCGGCGATAAGCCAGCCGCCGCGCTCACAGAATGGCACCTGAAAACGGATTGGGCGGGCGGGCAAATCACGCTTGATCTAAAGCAGATGTAGTGCGCACCAAATTTGATGTACCGCAACCGCGCTCACCAATTAGACCTTTATAAGGCAGATGCTCGCTAGGATGCCTTAATCCTTGCGAGATGAACCACAGCTGAATAGCAATGTGCTGTGCACAAAATGGTTTTGTTGAACGCACACCGCGGCATTTCTATATTTCGAGGCAGCGACGGGCGCGCCTTCGTCTCGCGTTTGTTTGCCTGATGCTGGCGGGCGTCGCTTAAAAGGTTGGAGTGCTCGAACCGATGAATTTGAGGAAAACTATCATTGCTTCAGTGGCGGCCTTCGCTTGCGTGTTTGGAGCAAGCGCCGCTTTGGCCGATCGCGATCACGGCCATGGCGACCGCGGCCATTGGGACGGCGGCCATGGCGATCATTGGCGCGGCGGCGGTCATTGGGACGGCCACGGTTGGCGCGGCCCTGATTGGAGTGTGAACTTCTACTATGTGCGGCCACGCTTCGGACCCGCATACCGATTTGAGTGGGATAGCTGGCGCGGCGGCCACTGGTATCACCGCTGGCACAACGGCGTTTACGCTTGGTGGTGGGTGATCGGCGACGATTGGTTCGACTATCCGGCGCCGGTTTATCCCTATCCGGTTCCCACCTACTACTATTCCGATCCGGTCTATAGTGAGCAAGTTCCGCAGGAATATTACCCGCCGGTGCCGCCCGCCGCGAGCGTGCCGCAAGGGCCGCCCCCGCAGCAATCCTGGTACTACTGCTCCAGCCCAAAAGGCTATTACCCCTATGTGAGCTCGTGCCCGGGCGGCTGGCGCGCCGTACCGGCAACGCCTCCAGGGACCATTCGAGGTCAGTGATGAAGCACGCTCTCCACAAAGTTGTTTGCTTGGTTTCGCTGGTTGCGTTGAGCGCCTGCGCCACTATGCCAACCGGCCCCATGGTTCGCGTGATGCCGGGCCCCAACAAACCGTTCGAGGTCTTCGTGCAAGACCAGAACGAATGCAGAGGCTACGCATCCAGCCAGGTGGCTGGAGAAGCCGAGAGGCAGAACAACCGCGCGGTGGGGGCCGCGGTCCTCACGAC
>JBAQHC010000424.1:0-2673 GCA_049288095.1 Alphaproteobacteria bacterium
AGCTTACAATTCAAAATCGATACCAGCGCGTTTAATCGGCTGATGGCTCAGCGGCTCGGTCGCACCGTTCTAATGACCAACCGCATGGACTGGACTGCCGAACAGGTAATTGCGGGCTATGGTGGCCAGCAAAAAGTCGAGCAGGTTTTCCGCGGGCTAAAAGACGGCAACTGGCTTAACTGGGATCCTATGTATCATTGGACCGACAGTAAGATCAGGGTTCATGCTTTCTATTGCATGCTCGGCATCTCTCTGCTCAATTACCTGCATGCTCAAATGCAGAAAGTCTGTCCCGGGATCACTGTCGAACAACTCAAAGACGAGCTACATGACATCAAACAATACATCCTTCTCTATCCGCCGCAGGGCGACAAAGGTCCATACCGGACTGCCACCATCCAGGACAAGCTCACCTTGACTCAGACAATGCTGGCTCAAGCCATCGGACTCGAAGACCTAACGTCGAAAAAAGTAGGTAACACAAAACGAAATACCTAACCCCTTCGATAACAATCACTTGAGAACCCTTTTGCCTCAGCTGCAGTAAACTCCCGCTAGCAGCCCGTGGTAGAAGTCCGATTTTTACAAAACGCACGGAATCAGTACGAAGCGGTGACTTAGGCCATGCGACAAAATAAGTGTAGCAACTTAGTCCGGGATCTATTATGATTATGGCATGGGTTTCGAAGCTGCTATTCGGGAGAAGTTCCGATCTCTTGCCTTGCGTCTCGACGAGCATACACGACGCATCTGGGCCGCCACGGAAGCCAGTGCGCATGGATACGGCGGCACTTCTTTGGTGGCGCGCGCAACAGGTATTTCGCGGCGTGCAATTCTCGTCGGACTGCGTGAGATCAAGTCGCGCAACATTCTGCCCGAAGGCCGAGTTCGCCGGCCCGGAGGCGGGCGCAAATCCGGTGTCGAGCATCAACCCGACCTTGCGGAAAAGCTGGAGGGTCTGGTCGAGCCGCTCACGCGCGGCGATCCGCAGTCGCCGCTGCGCTGGACCTGCAAGAGCACGCGACGGCTGTCTGTGGAACTGGCCAAGCTCGGGTATTCCGCAAGCAGCCGACTGGTGGGGGTTCTGCTGCATGGGATGGGCTACAGCCTCCAGGGTAATCGCAAGACGGTTGAAGGCAAGCAGCATCCTGATCGCAATGCGCAGTTTGAATACATCAACGCCCGTGTGACCAAGGAGATGCGCGCCGCTCAACCGGTCATTTCCGTGGACACCAAGAAGAAGGAACTGATCGGAAACTATGCCAATCGAGGAAAGCAATGGCTCAGGAAAGGCGAGGCCCCAAAGGTCAACGGTCACGATTTCCCAGACCCTTCGGTCCCTCGAGCGCATCCCTACGGTATTTACGAACTGACGCGAAACAGGGGTTTCGTCAATGTCGGAACGGACCATGATACCGCGACTTTTGCCGTTGCCTCCATCCGGGCATGGTGGCGGGCTGAAGGACAGCACGCGTACCCCAAGGCAAAAAGGTTGCTGATCACGGCAGATGCGGGGGGAAGCAATGGTTCGCGGCTGCGCTTGTGGAAATGGGAGCTTCAACGTCTCTCCGATGAACTTCGTCTCCCCATCGCGGTCTGCCATTTTCCGCCGGGTACCAGCAAATGGAACAAGGTTGAGCATAGGCTCTTCTCGTTCATCAGCTCGAACTGGCGAGGTGAGCCGTTGGCCGACTATGCCACCGTGGTGAACCTGATCTCTAAAACCACCACGACGACAGGCCTGAAAGTCTCCTGCCGACTGGATCGCCGGCGGTATCCCGTCGGCCGCAAGATCTCCGACGAAGAGTGCGCTAAGATCAACCTGCTCCGTGATGATTTCCACGGCGACTGGAACTATACCATTCGACCACATCGCCAACCCTGACTTGATACACTTATTTCATCGCAGTCACTTAAAACTCTGCCAGCGTACGGCGTAAAGCTGATATGATTCCTCAGTTCGGCGTCGCTCTTGGGCTTGTAGTAATAACGGCTCGGTGTTTCTTCTTCTGTCTCCTGCTATCTAAGCGTGAATCACTCGCCCCATCGAATCTAGCGCGGCTTCCGCGATCACCTCAGTTAACGTGGGATGCGCGTGCACGGCGTGCGCCAGTTCCATTGGCGTCAATTCCGCTGATTTCGCGAGACTCAATTCGCCAGTTAGCTCGGTGACTTCAGGCCCGATTAGGTGTGCACCCAAAATTTCACCGCGCTTTTTGTCCACGATAAGTTTCACAAAGCCCTCGTATTCATTGATGCCAAGGGCCTTGCCATTCGCTCGGAATGGAAATTTACCTACGCATATTTCGCGGCCCGTCTCGCGCGCCTGCGCTTCGGTGAGACCCAGGCTCGCGACCTGCGGCCTCGTATAAGTGCAACGCGGAATATTGTTATAATTGAGCGCACGCGGTTCTTTCCCCGCGATTGTTTCCACCGCGACGACGCCTTGTGCGGATGCGACATGAGCAAGCGGTAGCTTCATGGTCACGTCGCCGATGGCATAGATTCCAGGCACGTTTGTCCTACAATAATCGTCCACCTTAATTGCGCCGCGCTCCAGCTCCACACCCAGCGTTTCCAAGCCCAGGTTTTCTACGTTCGGCTGAACCCCCACCGCCATCAACACTCGTTGGGCGTGGATCGTTTCCATCCGGCCGTTGGTAGATACTTCGA
>JBAQHC010000425.1:0-3111 GCA_049288095.1 Alphaproteobacteria bacterium
GGCGTCGAGCGCATGAAGCTCGGCATCGGCAGTTTCAAGCTCCTTGAGCCGGGCCGTGAGCTGATCGATTTGCTCGCGATAGCTTGCGGCCTGCCCCGGATATTGCGCAAGCTCGACTGCATCGAGCTTTGCCTCCTGGTTTCCGAGCGCCGAAATTCTACTCTCAAGGCCGGCTATTTCGGCCCGCACGGCCTGCACGCGCGGATGATCAGGCGCGTATTGCGATAAGAGCGTCGCCTCGGTCCGCTTTAGATCACTCAAGGAGTTTTGGACATAGCCCATCTCGTCATTGTTGCTGAATGATGTCGCCATCGTCGGGTCGGCGCTGCGCGCGCCATGTAGGTAAGCGAGACGCGCGTTAAGCGCTTCTTTGCGGTCATTGAGTTCCTGAAGATGTGTTTGAACATCCTTGAGGCGGGCAAGGTAATCGGCGCGCTGCTTTTCAACGTCGAAAGCGGAAGTCCGCTTCTTTATCTCCTCGCGCTGCTTGGAGAGCGTTTGCAGCTCCGCAACATCCTGATCAATGTCTTGCTGATAGGCCTGCGTCTGATTGTTGGAGAAAGCGGCAGCGTGACGCTCGTCGAATGCTGCGATAACCGCATCAAGAACGCTCTTCGCGACGGCCGCGTTCTTATGCTTGAAGGAAATGCTGATCACATTGGTAAGTTTGACAACATCGACACCGAGGTCGCCGCGGAAGCGCTTCACGGCGTTATCCAGCTGCGAGCCTCCATGGCTCTTCGCAATCGTGGGATAAATGCGCTCAAGGCCTACACGCCGAATCGCTTCTTCAGCAACATACCTGCTTTGCAAGATTTCGATTTCCGAATTGATCTGCTCTTGCTTGGTTGTTGAAGGAGCATTGCCCGCGCCTTCGGTGCTCGGCAGATATTCTGGGCCGGTTCGCACCATTAAAGTCGTCTCGGCCGTATAGCTCGGCTGGATTATGAAATAGGCGACAATTGCGAGCGCAATCGGAACGAAAAAAGCGACATAGGCTTTTCGCTTCTCGCGAAAGGCAATGGTCAGCATTTCGCGCAGCGAGATCGATTCCTCGGAGTTGGCGTAGAGCGCCGCAGGATCCCCTTTGAATTCATAGGCTCTGCTCGGATCTGGAGGGCTCAGCATTTTCTCGCACCAAGAAGGAACACAATTGCAAGAGTCAGCGGCGCTGCAAAAGAGTCAACGATCTACGCCGAAACACACACAACAATGAACTCGTCATCAAAATGGCGCGGGAGAGGCAAATGCTCGCCGCCGACACCTAACGAATATCCTGCTTCAGTGCAGCGCGCTTGCGACGTCGACGCCCCCGCAAGATCGATTCTGTGCAAATTTCTGTCCAACGAATCTCCGTGCCTTCGTCGTCACATTCGAGGCGCTGCACCCATCCGGTCTTCCGGGCGCCTTGCCCCTTCGCTCGCGTCGGCGATCATCTCTACCAAAGGATGAGCTTGCCTACGGTTCGCCCATCGGGCGCTGCCGAAGACTGACCTCTCGCCCCGCGCGCGACTGCCCCAAGAGGACCGAACCCCGCCATCGAATCACTTCATGCGCTAAATCGGTGCGTGCACAATCTCTTAACCACAACGCTTCAGGAGTAAATATTTACCACTTCGAGTGTTAGAGCCATCCCGTTGTAACCACATTATTTAGTGACTGTTTTGCCAAAAAGTCTTGCACCCAAAAGACACATATGAGAGGATGATTTTGGGTGCACGGGGTGGCTGAGCCACTAGATATTGAGCTTTGAGGTGCGAATTGGTTTTGCCGGTGGGTGCCGGCAGGCTGTCGCACATCCTCGATCTTGGACCCAAAAGAGGTATTTGGGGCGCTCGCTCGCCCTGAATTATTCGGTGCTGGTTTTCGGGGCAATGACCAAGATTGAGCAGGCCGAGTTTGTAGGCAAATCGGGGTTATTTCGGTTTAGGGACGTCAGCGGCTATGACCGTCCCTGGAATGCCCTCCTCCGGATGGATTACTCCGAGGATCGGCGCGTCGCGTTGCGAAGCCTCTTCGTTGCGCTAGAAGCTTTCTCGCTTCCCTTTGCTGGAATTCTCATTCGCTCCCTTGTGCCGGCGCTTCGCGGTGCGATTGCCCGCCCTGAGTTCGTGTGGATGGCGGTGCTCGCGGGAATCCTGACGGTTCTTCTCGGCGGCCAGGACCGGAAAATCGTCTCGATTTTCGCCGGCCATGCGCGCGAATCGCACAGCCTCAGGCGCAGTGTCATCGGAGCGATGGGAACGCTCGGCGTTGTCTTCGGCTTGCTCGAACTGGGCCTGTTCGTATCGCATGGCTTCGGCCGCGACAGCGCGATGTTCATCCTGCTCTGGTCGATTCTCAGCCTGTTCGTGCTTTCGACCGAGAGATATCTCACGCTGAGATATGTTTCGAGTTTGCGCGCGGCCGGACGGCTCACGCAGCGTCTCGCAATCGTCGGCGCCGGAAGCTCTGCGGACCAGTTGATTGCTCACCTTGAACGCTTCGAGCGCGACAACCAGCTTGAGATTGTCGGCGTTTTCGATGACCGCAGGAGCCGGGTCGAAAGCTTTCGCAATCGCCCGACCGGCACCATCAGCGACCTGATACAGGCCGGCAAGGACAGCGCGATCGACCGCATACTCATCACTTTGCCTTATTCCGCCGAGGGCCGGATTCTCGACACTGTCCGGCGGCTCAAGAGTCTCGCGGGCGACATCGCACTCTTACCCGCCGTCGCCGATTGGTGCTGGCCGAGCGCTACCGACGAAATCTTGGATCACGCGCATTTTTCACTCGCCAAGCGCCCGATCGCGAAGTGGAACGCCGTTCTCAAACGCATTGAGGATCTCGTGCTCGGTGGGACTCTACTTTTGGTGTGCTTGCCCGTCATGGCGATGATCGCGCTTGCGATTAGGTTGGAAGGCCCTGGACCGATTCTCTTTCGGCAGAGGCGGCACGGCTACAACAACGCCGAATTCGATGTGTTCAAATTCAGGTCGATGCAGCACTCGCTCGGCGATCCCACAGGTGCGAAACAGGCGTCACGTTCCGATGACCGCGTGACAATCGTCGGCAAGCTCATCCGCCGGCTGAGCTTGGATGAGCTGCCGCAGCTCCTTAACGTTATTC
>JBAQHC010000426.1:0-2882 GCA_049288095.1 Alphaproteobacteria bacterium
GAGCATCCCGGCACCGGCAGAGGTCGGCGAGCAATAGAGCGCGCCACCACGGCCGCTTAGTGGCAGAGAGCACGCGCAAGCGGCGAGTCCCAAGGGCGCCTCCGCCGACGTCCGAAGGCGCAAGTGCTGCTATGCGCGGCAACAAAAAGACCGATACAAAGCCGGAGCTAATCGTTCGAAGGCTTCTTCATAAGCTCGGCTACCGTTTTCGGCTGCATGCGAGAGATCTTCCCGGAAATCCTGATATTGTCTTCCGCTCATGGAAGATCGCGATCTTTGTCCACGGATGTTTCTGGCATCAGCATTCTGATCCCAACTGTCCTCTGCGCTCTGAGCCTCGAAGCAACACGCTCTATTGGAAGGCGAAGCTCGCGCGCAATGTCGAGCGAGATGCGGAGACCTCGAAGAAGCTTAAGAAGGCGGGCTGGAAGTGCTTGGTCGTTTGGGAATGCGAAACTCAGGACACAGAGGCGCTAAGAAGTCGCCTTTTGGCTTCTCGGCCCTTAATCGATGCCGCAGTCCTGCGCGCTTCGGGTGCGCTTGAAGCCCCGAAAGGATCGGGGAAAACGGCGACAAAGCCCTCGTAAGCCGCGCGTGCTCCGCTAAAATGGAGGGAGTGATTCGGGGCTCAGTGGAACTCAATGCCGGTTAAGCAGCGCGATCTTTTTCGCTCGGACGTTGTGCCCGATCTCTTCGGCGACGATTACGAGACGCCCGTATATCGCCCGGACCCGGACAAGGTGCGCAGCCGTCTCCGCAAGATCCTTGCAGAGGCGCGCGCGGCGCAGCGCATGCCCTGGGAGCCGACGCGGGTTTCCCTCTACCGCCACATTTTCCCGCAGATGTCGCTTTCCCTGCCCGAGGAAGAGGCGGCGCAGCTGCGGCTTGAATTCGATGTCGAACTAGCTCGACTGGAAGCGGCATAGCTTTTCTTGAGTGTGGAAAACGGGTGTGCGCCTCTCGTGGAGCGCATGACCGCGTTCATTGCTTGGCGGGTTGCTCATCGGGCGCTTATCCGGCACGGTGCGGGTTTCGATCCGTGAGCGGAGCGCCCGTGACGACAGCGACGACAACACCGGCCATGCCGCGCAAAGCGGTTGTTGCAGTGGTCATCGGCAACTGGCTCGAATTCTACGACTTCATCGTCTACACCTTCTTCGCCGTGATGATCGGCGAGGCGTTTTTTCCCGGCAGCAACCCGACAACAAAGCTGCTTGCTTCGCTGGCGACATTCGGCGCCGGGTTCCTCACGCGGCCGATCGGCGCGGCTATTATCGGTGCCTATGCGGACCGCCACGGGCGAAGAGCCGCGCTCACGGTGACGATCCTTCTGATGGCGGTCGGCTCGGCGCTTGTCGGCATAACACCCTCGTATGATCAGATCGGCATCGCCGCGCCGGTGATCCTCGTCCTTGCGCGCCTCATCCAAGGTTTTTCGTGCGGCGGCGAAGTCGGGCCGGCGACAACCTATCTGCTTGAATCGGCGCCCCACCGCAAGCGCGCTCTGTTCACGGCGTGGCAAAGCTATAGCCAATCGCTTGCCGCAATCGTCGGCAGCCTCGTCGGCCTCATTCTCGCGGCGACACTTTCAAAGCACGATCTTTATTCCTGGGGTTGGCGCGTGCCGTTTTTGCTCGGCATCGTGATCGCGCCGGTCGGCCTTTACATCAGAAGCCGGCTGCCCGACACGATCGAGAAGCACGAAGCGCATGAATCGACGGTGGCTGTGCTCGGCCATCTTATTCGCCATCATTTCCGCACCGTCATATTGGGCATCTTCGTTGTCTGTGGCGGAACGGTCTCGACCTATGTGTTCAACTATATGAACACCTATGCGATGACGACGCTGCATCTCTCCGCAACGATCGGAACGAGCCTCACGCTCACGGGCGCAATTGCCTCAATGATCGGGCTGACGATCGGCGTGTGGGCGGATCAGTTCGGCCGCAAGCCCGTCTTTGTCGGCATGAGACTCCTCTATGTCGCGTTGACCTATCCGGCGTTTCTGCTGATCACCGCGCCAAGCTCGACACCGGCGCTTATCATCGGCGTCAATATGATGCTCAACTTCGTTTCATCGATCGCGACCGGCGGGCTTTATGCGCTGCTCTCTGAAGCATTCCCGAAAGCGGTGCGATCGAGCGGCGTTTCGATTCTCTATGCCTTCAGCGTTGCGATCTTCGGCGCTACGACTCAGTTTGTGATTGCGTGGCTCATCGCGATTACCGGCAACGCGTTGGTGCCGGGCTTTTATTTGATCGTGGCGAACATTGTCATGGTGGTTGCGGTGATTCTCATCGCTCGCCACGATGAAGTCGACCGCGAGCTGAGAGAAGCGCTCGCCGAAGTCGCCGCCGAGGGCGGCACCGGCGCTTGAGGCCCAATCAAGCGTCATCCCGGACGCGATGCAGCATGTAATGCTGCGTCGCTGATCCGGGATCTCCTGCGATGGGCCTAGATCCCGGGTCTGCGCAGCGTCACTACGTGCCGCAGCGCGTCCGGGATGACGACATCAACAACCGCGTTAGAACGGCGAGACGATGTCCAGCACCTGCTGGCCGTAGCGCGGCTGTTGAATGCGCGTGATGTCGCCGCGCCCGCCATAGGAGATGCGCGCCTCGGCGATCTGGGTTTGATTGATCGTGTTGGCGTTGGAGATGTCTTCCGGCCGCACAATGCCGCTGAGGTCCATCTCGCGCACTTCGTTGTTCACCCGCACTTCCTGCTTGCCGCCAATCACGAGATTTCCATTCGGCAAAATCTGCGTGACGATTGCGGCAATCGTCGTGTTGATCGTCTCATCACGCTGGATCTGGCCTTTGCCATTGCTCTCGCTGTCGGAATTGGTCTTCACGAGATTGGCCATGTCGGTTGCGCCCGGC
>JBAQHC010000427.1:0-3569 GCA_049288095.1 Alphaproteobacteria bacterium
GGCCAAGGAGACCAAGAGTGACCTATGTGGTGATGGATGCTTGCATCAAGTGCAAGTACATGGATTGCATCGAAGTATGCCCGGTAGACTGCTTCTACGAGGGCGAGAACATGCTCGTCATCCATCCAGACGAATGTATCGACTGCGGCGTATGTGAGCCGGAGTGCCCGATCGACGCCATCAAGCCCGACACCGAACCCGGAACCGAGCAGTGGATCAGTTTCAACAAGGAATATGCGGAGAAATGGCCGAACATTACGCTGAAGGGCACGCCGCCTGCCGACGCAGATAAGTACGCCGAAGAAAAAGATAAGCTTACCAAGTACTTCAGTGCGGAACCGGGCGAAGGAAGCTGAGGGAGCGCTGGAAGTTTCCGGCGGCTGGATTTACCTTACCGGGGGCTAAGAGTTCCATCACGAAATCCTCGTCGGTCGGCGCTCGACTTTGGATTCGTGGGCATCATGCCGCACTGCGGCTAGGGTGCCACAGTCCTTTACTTTTGCCCAGCGTGTGATATTTTCATAACAGCTTGTGAGCGATTCCCGACAAGGGGCCGCCGCCTTTTTGTGAGGCCGGCGGTCTGCAGCTTGGATGCAGCGCTGCAAGCGAGCGAGGGGGTGGCGCTTTTCGGGGTTCAGACCGGAGCGTCAATGCGCCGAGGGGCCGGCGCGTGAGCCGTCACCGGGTTGTGTGGGGTTCGTTGTTCCTCGATGGAGCGCACCGTTTGGTGCGCTGCAGAATGATATCGGCTGGGCGTCAGAACTAAGGGTCAATATGAGCACTTCAAGCACCAAGCAGAAGCCAGCAGCAGCACCGGCACCGAAGGTGGCCGCCGCCGCACCAAAGAAGCCGAAGAAGGTGCAGACGCGGGCGTTCAAAACCGGCGACTTCGTGGTTTATCCGGCGCATGGCGTCGGCGCCATAAAGGGCGTCGAGGAGCAGGAGATCGCTGGTCTGAAGATCGAGCTGTTCGTCATCAGCTTCGAAAAGGACAAAATGACCTTGCGGGTTCCCACCGCGAAGGCCGAGGCCGTCGGTATGCGCAAACTGGCGACGCCCGACACGGTCAAGGACGCGATGAAGACGCTCAAGGGCCGCGCGCGCATCAAGCGCACCATGTGGAGCCGCCGCGCGCAGGAATACGAAGCAAAGATCAATTCGGGCGACCTGATCTCCATCGCCGAAGTGGTCCGCGACCTCCATCGCGCGACCGGCCAGCCCGAGCAGTCCTATAGCGAGCGCCAGCTTTACGAGGCCGCGCTCGACCGTATGGCGCGCGAGCTTGCCGCCGTCGAGCAGATCGACGAAGAGGCGGCGATCAAGCGGCTTGAGACGGCGCTTCAAAAGGCGGCTTAGCGCCCTGGCAATCGTAGGCTACGGGGCCTTGCCGGACGAGAATCCTCCGGCAGGGCCGTTGAGCTATCCTTAGCCCTAAAGCGTGTCAACCATGTGCGGACGGTGCCGCCCTGGTGGCTTCTTGTGGGCGCCATTGTGGCCAGGGTCACAACAGCGTCAGCAACGAAAAACACACCTTAAAATTTGGGAACTTCATCACCACCTTAGAGCTATTCCAGAGATCGCGGGGCGCCCAGTTGGGGCTTTCCGCGCCCGAACCGAACGGGGGTTTTTATGGCGTTTGCAAATTCAACTGATCGTCACGTCGACCGCGCCCTTGTGAAGGCGGCGATGAAGACGCCTCTGCTCGATGCAGAGACGGAGCTTGCGCTCGCCCGCGCCTGGCGCGACGAGCATGACGAGGCGGCCCTTCACAAGCTGACCCAGGCCTATCTGCGCCTGGTGATCGCTATTGCCGCGCGCTTCCGCGCTTATGGCCTGCCGATGAGCGATCTCGTGCAGGAAGGCACCGTTGGCCTCATGCAGGCCGCGGCGCGCTTCGAGCCTGAGCGCGAGGTGCGCTTCTCGACCTATGCCAGCTGGTGGATCCGCTCCGCGATCCAAGACTTCATCCTGCGCAACTGGTCGATCGTGCGCACCGGCACGACCGCGACCCAGAAGGCGCTGTTCTTCAATCTGCGCCGCTTACGCGCGCTCATCCGCGAAGACGGCAACGAGCATCTTTCGCAGAAAGGCCGCGAGACGATCGCCAAGAAGCTGCAAGTGCCGGTCGACGAAGTCACCAAGATGGAATCGCGCATCGCCGCTTCCGACCGCTCGCTCAATGCGCCGCTCGCCGAAGACGGAGATGCCGAATGGGTTGATCTCGTCGCCGACGATCGGCCGCTGCCCGAAGAGCAGGTGATGACGCGAAATGATGACGCCAAGCGCCACGAGTGGCTGGATGCGGCGCTCGGTCACCTTTCGGATCGCGAGATGATCATTATTAAGCAGCGCCGGTTGCAGCCGGAAAGCGAGACGCTCGAGGCGCTGGGCGCGAAGCTTGGAATTTCCAAGGAACGCGTACGGCAGATCGAGCAAATCGCGCTGAAAAAGCTCAAGTCGGCCTTGCTCGACCAGGTGAATGACCCTGTCGAGGCCGGATTGATCGGCGCTTGATATTCGGCGCATTGCCCTTAGGGGACAGTGCGCCACATGTTCCTCCCTAGACTTCACCCTCGCTTCGGCGAGGGTATTTTTTTACTCGCCGTCATCGCCCTGCACCTGCTCTTCGGAGTGCGCCGTGACGGAGCCGATGAGTTCGATTTGTTCCGGGTTCATCACTTCGATCTCGGGACCGAAGCGCCAACCGACATAGCCGCGCACACGCAAGGGCGCCCCCTTCCAATCCAACGGATCGACTTTCGCTTTATTGAAGAGACGCGCGGCCGCGGCTTCAATGCGAATGGTGAAGTCCGTGTGCCAATCGGGACCGAAATCGATGTAAATGCGCGTTGGGTTGTGGAGGCGCGTAACGCTTAGTGCCGTGCCTTCAATGATCGCAAAACGCCCCTCACCTGCTTTGGCATCATCGGCTGAGAGAATGCGATTGGCAGGGTCTGCCCAAAGCCCGCGTGACGCCGCGCGCGCCTCTGCTTCGTGCGCGAGAAGCGCGCTGGCGCAAGCACGATTTGTCGGCCAAGTGTCGACATAGGCCGCGCCTTGCTCGACGAGCGAGCGCTGCAGCCAAGGATCCGCGGCGCCTTCAATAAAGACTTGCGCGAGAGCTCTCCCGCGCCGGTCGACCTCAGCTCCATCGAAGTAAAGCGATGCGCGCTTGCCGAGCGCCTCGCGCTCCAGAACCGCCGAAGCAATATCCGTACCCGGATGATCCTTGCCCTCCGGCGGCGCGCCAACCTCGGAAAGGACGACTTTTGTGCCGTTGTCGAGCACGAATCCGGTGGGCGCAACAACTCTCGCAACCGTCCCCGCTCCGCCTGCAACGGATGCGCACGGTATCACCGCGTCGGCTCGCGCGCTTTGAATATTCATGGCGACCGCAAGCGACGCGAACACGCCGGCGCAGGTACTTAATGTTTCGAAGAGTCTTGGTGGCACGGTTGCATCTTTGCGAGTTTGCGCGCCCGTCAATTCAATGGCTTTCCGAAACACTTTCAACGGGAGAGATGGCATCTCCGGTGTTGTAGGCTCGATCCGAACCCACGGCCCAAGCG
>JBAQHC010000428.1:0-8529 GCA_049288095.1 Alphaproteobacteria bacterium
AACCGATCGCCCAGCGCTGGCGGAACGGCGCGTAAAGAATTTCGCCGGAAACGCCGCCATACATCTGCTCCAAATAACCAGCGGACAGCCGTCCCGTCCAGGATGGGGCGAATTGATGGATCAGGAAGAGCTGCAGCGTCTCGATCCCGCTTGCTCCTTGCTGCAAGTAATAGCGGAAGTCCGACCGCACGTGCGGCAGCACGCTATCGCTGACGCGTTTGATCGTATTGAAGTCGTTGTAGAGATTGATGTCGTATATGCCCTCAAGCCCCAGCCCGCGCATCAATTGCAATGTTCCACCGGCCCTGATGAGAAACTGGTAGCGAAACGGATTGTCAGGGTCGAAGAGGCTCTGACGGAAAGCCGGCGCAAGAACCGGACTGAACTTAAGAACGCGATTTCTCTTGTAGTCCAGGTCTGGGGCGAACTTTGCCGGCGCAGGCGACGGGCTCGACGAAGCAAGAATCTCCTCCGCGGAACCGCCGCTGGTGGCAACGCGCTCGAGCTCGGTTCGCGGGATTGTAAACTCGGCTCCCATGATCGCGCCGTTGGTCTCGATAATGGTTAGCATCTCGACCTTGGGCGGAAGCAGCGCGGTAAGCGCGCGCGCGGCTCTGCCGAGCGCACGGCCGACGCGCTGATATGAGACATTATTGAGGTAGATGATCGCGTTTGTGCCGTTGAGCTTGAATCCTTCAAGCGCCAGACCCTGATAGGCGAATACGTTTCTGATCTGCTTCGCGAGTTTTCTTACGTCCTCATCGTTTGAGGCAATGGATTCTGACTCGCCGCGAGCGTCATCGGATACAGAAGTGTCGGATACAAGTTGGACGCCGGCAATTCCGCTCCTCGCAGGCTCCGCAATCTGCGTCTCGTTGTGATCGACAAACTTGGTGCAACGGTTGACCTCGCGTCCACCGGCCGAGTTTATGAATGTGATGGCCTCGACCCCGTTCAGTTTGCCGACCGAGATCTGATGCCACATGACTTCGCATGGAAGCGGCGCTTGCCCGGTCTTAGGAACAACCGAAATGACGGCCTGAGTGTCTTCAACGCCAAAGCTCTCAAGCGTCATATTCAGGGCTTCGAGTTGTGCGCGGATGTGCGCAACTTCCGGAGCGTCGGCGAGGCGCGGGTCCAAGGTCTCGAATTTTGATGCCCAGACCGTCGCCTCATCGCCGAGCGGGCGATCATCGACTTCGATATCGGGGCCGTTGTAGAGCTGATCTTGGCTTGCGCGCTTGAGTAATGCCTGAGCCGCCTTGCGGTTGAGCGGCACAAGCGATTTCGGATCGACGTTAAGCGCGCTCTCGATCTTTCCGTGCTCGATTTCATCCTCGGTCCTGACATGGATCGGCACCGGCGGCGGATCGAGCTTTTGGCCTTTGTCGCCGTTGACGAGGCTGCCTCGGATCGAGAGCCGTAGCGCGAGTTGACTGCCGTATGTCCAATAAGCGCCGAGCTCTAGATTTCGAATTGGCCGATAGCTGAGGCCGGCGTTGATCGGAGTCCTAATTTTTACCAGCCCGCGCGCTTGCTCGCTGACGTAGTCGTCGCCGCTATATTCGGCGAGCAGCTGCAGCCCCTGGATCGGCGTATTGTAGACAACGCCGCCGAACAGGCTGGTGTCATGGCCACGAAAGAAGTCTTTGAGCGCGAACTGGCCGGTGCCGTTGATTCCGCTGATGGGCGGACGCGTATAGAACTTCTTCGAAAGGACGCCGAATGGGTTCGCGAACATGCCGACCGAACCCAATCTGCCGAAGCCGAGCCCCAAGGAGGCATCGAAAGGGCCGAAGCGCTTTGAGGTAACGAAGTACTCGCCGCCAAAGACCTCCGTGCCGCCGATATCGAGTATGCCGACCGCCAATGCGGGGCGATATTGCCCCTCGTTCATGAGCTTCAGTTTGAGGCCGAGGCTGCGGTCGTAAAGCGTGGCCCCGGGGCCGTCGAAGTTGTTGATGATCGAGTAGCGGGCGGTAGCCTCAAGCCAGGGCAGTGCCTGAAACGCGATCGTTATGCGGTCATCCGGTTTCTTGATTTCGCCTGTGATCGCGAGCTCGCCATCGTCCATGACACGGGCGCTCGGCGTATCGATGACGCCGGTCATGCCATAGAGCGACAGCGGTGCCGGCTCCGCTTGGCGCGGGAGCACCATCGCCGCGCCCGCAAAGACAGCGGCAACGACTCCAGCGAGCAGGCCAACGCTACGTAGGCCCAAATCGCAGGACACCTTTTGGGCAGTGCGCGACGCAGTCGGCATTCGAAGGCGGGAATTGGCCTGTGGATAACTCCGGAGGGAGCGGCACTCTATGGGGCTCCCCAAATCGGTTCAAGCAAGCGCGCCAGGTGCGCACTGGCTCGAATGCGCGGCTCAGAAGCCGCGCATTTTCAGGGGAGGGCGCCGGGGGGTTAGAGGCCACCTGGAGCGCGAAGGCCGCGGGGACAGCAGATCGCGGGGGCGTGAACGTTGTGAGACGCAAGGTAGCTGCCAAAACTGAAAAGATTTCAATGTGGTGGCGGTTGATGCTGAGGCGGCCCGGCCAAAATCCGCTCCCCCCTTGTTCTCCTCTAGACCTTGGCGACAATTGAGGGCACAAAAACGTGAAGCACCGGGAGCGCAGCGCAAACGGCCCCGCTTTGGTATAAGTCGCAGCCATTTCACTTTCTTCCGCGGATATTCAATGAAACTTCAGCGCCGCATTGCGCTCAGCGTGCTCGCCTCGTTTGTGCTCGTGCCAGTCACAAATGCCCAGAACACGCAAGGGCCGCTGCCTCAGCAGCCGCCCATGCCGGCCACGCCTCAGCCGCTTCAGCCGGGCGGCACCGCGGACTCGGCGACCCGTAGCCGGCTAAGCAGGCTCGGTTCGATCATCGGTATCGATGGCAGCCTGTTTATTGTGACAGCCCTCGGGCTCGTCGCCATCGCGCACAATACCGATCCCAGCGACTCGACGACATCGACATCGCCAACGACGTCGACTTCCAGCACCTGACGCGCGAGAGCTAGCGGGGCATCCCCGCCGTCAGCGCCATCAAGATCCGCTCATAACGGGCGATCGTGTCGCGCAGATGCTGCGCATGCTCTTCGGTCACGTCCTTGCCGGCCGGATGCTCTTCAGTGTGTGCCTGAACGCGGTGCTTTCCTGACAGCAGCGGCGCGAGCCTTGCTTTGAGATGCTCGATCTCCTGCTTGATCTCGTGAATGGTGTCGGCGACTAAAGCCATGATCCGAGCCTCGCTTAGCGTGTTTGCGGCGACCACTCATTTCGGGCCTGGACGCCGGAGCGTCAAGGCCGGGAAGGGTGGCAGGCGAGCCTAACACGGACCGTAGCAGAGGGGGGGCGTTCTAGGCCAGCTCGACGACTTCGGAACTGATGAGATTGAGCCGCCTTGACTCATTCTGTTCAAGAAACACGCTGCCTTCAAACAGCTTGAGCGGCACCTGTGCCGAGGCCGGAACGTTTCGCAAGCCGACTAGATGCGTGCGCGACGCGTGCTTGGCAGCATAGGCGACAATCGCAGCGAGGAGGGATTTCTCCTCATGTGCGCGCGTCAGGTTTGGGATGTAGAAGGATACAGCGCACGGCATGGACGGCGTAAGCGGGTGTCCGTTCTTCTCAAGAGCCTCGCGGCCCGATTGGCATAACCCGACGCTCTCGGTGATCAAGCGCAGACGCTCAAGGACATTCGAGATCGCGCTGAGCGGCGTTCCCGGCGGAACATTCATAATCTCCCAGCGGATGAACGGCTTGAAGAATGTCGCGATGTTGCGCAGCTCGTTCTCGTAGATGGGCCAATAGCGTGAGTCCTTGAGCGTGTTGAAATTGAGCGGACAGTATTGAGGCACGACATCGCCGAGATCGAACATGCGGTTGATCTGGTCGCAGACTTTACGCATCAGCTGAATGTCAGAGGCGAGATTGATGGGGTCGGTCTCGAAGCGCTTGTCGCGATGGTTCGGCAGATCGGCCGCGTCGAATACCGTCCTTTGGGCATCGAATGCATAGATGGAGCCCGCATCAACCTCGGCGCTTGGAACATTACGCAAGAACAGAATCGAGGAGCTGCCGAGATCATTCATCAGCTTCAGCGCTTGTTCGTGTCTCTGGTCGAGCTTGAGTCCGATAAACTCTTCATGAGTGATCGCCTTTTGCTTGATGCCGCCCACATAGCGCACCTCGACGCGCGGCGCTGAGCCGGCGGGCGCAACCTCTTTGAGCTTTTCCGCGACTTCGGCGGCGGCTTCGCCGAGGCTTCCCGCACTTAGTGCGGCAAGCGCGCTGTCGGCGGTATTGTCGACGACGAATACATATCCATCGCTCGCGGGTAACGAGACAACACGGCGGTTCAGGTGCCGATGAATGATCTTGGAAATAAGCCTTGTTAGCTCCGCCGCGGACGAGACATCGTCGCCGACAAAACGTTTGAGGCCAGGAGCGACCGTAATCACGGAGACGTCGGCAGTGCTGAAGCTCCTGATGTGATCAATGATCGGTTTCACAATTCGTCCCTTTATGCGTCCCTGTTCACGACGAGATCGATAAGCTGCTCCTGCCGGACTCCGAACGGCGTGAGCATCGAGAATCGCGCGAGCGTCAGGCCTTCATCCTGACGAGGGTCGCAATTGAGGCGCTAGCTTCAAGCTGAATCGGCAAACAATGCGTTTCCGTAAGCGCACATTTCGCGCGAGCATTTTTGGTGATGCAAATGACGAAAAGTCTCTGCGTAGTTTTGCGTAGAGATGGGACCTACAGAGTCGCAATTAGGTAAAGCTCAGTTGCGGTTTCCAAGTTGAAGCACAATGGCGCTTTGCACGCGATATCAGAGTCATTGCGTGCTTTCGTGCGTAATGAAAGCAGCAAACTAAAGTGAGGATAAGCGATCTATTTCACGCAATGCCCTCGACAATACTTAGCACTTTACGGCGAATTAGGAAAACCGGCGTTGATTCATTCTCACGCGAGGAATATCGCTACGTAATCGTACCGAATTTTCTTGAGACCGCGGGAGAGCTAAACGCGCCACGCACACGGCCATACTCAGGCAGGATCTCAGGGAGACCCAGTCATGGACGGCAATCTTGCAGCGTCGGCAGACAGCCAACGGCTGCTGGAAACGGTAGCGAATGCGGTGCTTGATGGACTCATCGTCACCGACGCCGATGGAACGATTGAGTCGTTTAACGCAGCCGCGTCGAAAATATTTGGCTATCAGCCTGGCGAAATCGTCGGTAGGAACATGCGTGTGCTTCTGCCGCAAGCTGAACTGAATTCCGGGACAGACCTCTGTGTGGTTCTTGCGGGCAGAAGCCTTGAGCCCCTTGAGGAAACGGCAAGACGAAAGGACGGCAGCTCATTTCCGGTAGAGCTCGGTGTCAGCCAGACGACGCTCGATGGCCGCCTCATTTTCGTAGGCACGATTCGCGACATCACCCAACGCAAGTCCGACGAGCAGCGCGTCCTTGAGCATACGAACCGCATACAGGCGGTGATGAACACCGTGCTCGACGGGCTGATCACGATCGACGAAAGCGGCACAATTCGTTCGTTCAATCCGGCTGCGGCCAAGATCTTCGGCTACGCGCCGAAAGAGGTGATTGGCCGAAACGTGAATATGCTGATGCCCAAGCCTTACCATTCGGCGCACGATAGTTACATACGAAACTATATGTCGACCGGCCGCGCGAAGATCATAGGCATTGGGCGCGAGATATCGGGATTGCGCAGAGACGGCAGCACGTTTCCGGCAGAGCTTGGCATCAACGAAACGATGATCGGCGGGCAGCGCATGTTCGTCGGGACGATACGCGATATTTCCGCGCGCAAAGCGGCCGAGGCGCAAATCAACGATTACGTCGAGAAGCTCCAGCGCAGCAATCAGGATCTTGATGAGTTCGCCTATATCGCCTCGCACGATCTTAAGGAGCTGCTGCGCGGGCTCAGTAACAATGCGACATTCCTTGAAGAAGATTATCGCGACAAGCTCGACGAAGGCGCTCAAAAGCGTCTTACGCGAATGATCTATTTGTGCGAGCGCTTCGAGCAGCTCGTCAACGATCTTCTCTATTACTCACGCCTTGGACGGCAAGAGCTTGCTATCCATGAGACAGACCTGAACGGGGTCATCGACGACATCGAAGCCTTGATGGCGGCGACGCTGCTTGAGCGCAATGTCGAGATCAAGATCGCCGGCCGCCTTCCGATCATCACCTGCGATCAGACACGGGTTACGGAGTTGTTCCGAAATCTCATCGTCAACGCGGTCAAGTACAACGACAAGAGTCAAAAGATTATCGAGATCGGTTGGCGGAAAGGACTCACTGAAGAGGACTGCTCCGGCGCGCCCATATTCTACGTTAAGGACAATGGCATCGGCATCGCGGCAAGGTTTTACGAAGATGTTTTTCGTATCTTCAAGCGGCTCAATGTTGAGGACGATGCGACCAAGGGAACGGGCTCGGGGCTTACCTTTGTTCGCAAGATTGTCGAACGCCATGGCGGGCGCATTTGGATTGAGTCGGAGGTGGGCGTCGGCACGACATTCTATTTCACGCTCAGTCCGCAGGGGGGAGGCGGCGCTAGCGAGCGGTCGTCTTCGCAGTCCGCGGCTTGAGGTGCGTTGAAGTGAGTTCGCATGGCTCGCAAGCTTGACAGCGCATGGGACGGAGTAATGGACGCCTATCGTAGTTGCAGAGTGCTGGTGATCGACGACAACCCTGATGACGTCGAGTATTGCAGCCGCTTGCTTGCGAAAATCAGCTTCGCTTCCTATTCGGTTTCCAGCTCGAGGACGGGCGCTGCGGGCCTTACCGCGATCGAGCGCGATGCGCCTGATTGTGTCATTCTCGATTATTCGATGCCCGGTGTTGATGGGATTGAAGTTCTCGAGCGGATTCGGCGCACCCATCCGGGCCTGCCGGTCGTCATGTGGAGCAGCCGCGACGAGAACGAGCTGATCAGACAGTCGATCGACGCCGGCGCGCAAAACTATCTCGTCAAAGCGGCCGTCAATGCGGATCGTCTTCATGCGGCGATCAACGATGCGGTGAAGAGGCCGAATGGGCACGACGCAGAAAACGCAGCGGCAAAGGGCGAGACGCTCGTGCTTATTATCGACGACAGCCCTGAGGATGCCGAACGGTGCGTGCGCGCGCTGAAGAGGGCGCATGGCGCGAGCTACAAATGCATCGAGGCAAGCGGCGGGGCGGAGGGACTCCAGATTGCGGAAGAGGCGCGGCCGAATTGCATTCTCCTGGATTACTCGATGCCAGGGCAGGATGGGCTCGAGATTCTCAATCAGCTAAGATCGCGCGAGCCTTTCGTGCCGGTGATTTTCATGACCGGCCAGGGCAATGAAACGGTCGCCACGCGGGCGATCAAGGGCGGCGCTTACGACTATCTCACCAAGTCGTCGCTGACGACCGAGATGCTGCACGACCGCATCCAGGCCGCGATCGACGACACCGGCCCCGAGGATGATTTATCGGCTGAGGCCCGTGAGGACTCGGCGCCGGCAGGCAAGAGCCGCTGACCGAATTCTCCTTACTGGGCTGCTGGCGGCTGAGTGGTTTAAAGCGTCGGTCTTGAAAGTTGAGACGGCGTTTCGCAGCCAATCCAATCCGTGCGCGGATAATGTAATCGCCGCAGCGAGTTAACTACGCTTTGCCGGACACACTGGCCATGATGTGGCGGAAGTTCGTGGGAGCTGATCTCTTGCGAATTGCCCCACCTAGCGCTTCGCTTCGTCGGGCAGGGTCGCTCCAATCGTGGCTGTTAAGTCGCGCCGTGCTTTATCGAGGTTGTCGCTGCGCCAGGGTATCGTGACCATATGGTTCGTGTCGAAGTGCGTCTGCTTCTCTTTGAACGTGATCGCTTCGCAAGTGTAGATGACTGGAAGCCCGAGTCCTTCACCAAAGCCCGCCTCGAAATAGGCTCCGTTGCTGCCATGCGTCAGGTCGGCAATCACAAATCGAGCTTCACGAATGGCGGCACGGATTTGATTGTCAATCAGACCCGCCGGTTGATCGTCTGTAACAGTAAACAGCTCGAAGCCAGCATCTTCAACCGCGGGTTTGAAGCAATCTCGAACAACACCGTCAAGCTCAGCCTCTCCAAACTTCATCGCCATAAAAGCCCTTCGGCTCACAATCTGCGCGTGCTTGAGGCCCTCATATGCCTCCCAGCCCCCTAATGTGAGCGCAGCAGAAAACGTGTCCGATATATCCGTTAATTCAAAAATTCCCGTTTTAGAAAGCTCGGTAAGAAGCCATAGCGCCGCACCCTCATTTCGCGTGATCTTTGCGCCCAAGATTGCCGCTAGAGTCGATAGCTGTTCCGTCGCCTCGTCGTCTGGCGACGCCTGACTATCTCCGAGCCACAGGATGAGATTATTTGTTTGCTCCTGAGGATTTGGAGGCGTGCGATCCAGGGAATATGCCTTTAACTCGTCTTCCCCGAGGGTGACAATGCTTCTCCTGCTCAGTTTTCGCGACCGCTCGTTTGCTTGTCGCACCTTGTGACTTAGCAC
>JBAQHC010000429.1:0-5132 GCA_049288095.1 Alphaproteobacteria bacterium
ATGCGCAGCTGATTGGCGGCGAGTGTCGATCCCGTCTCGGTGATGTCGACAATGAGCTCGGCAGCGCCTGCACCGGGCGCGCCCTCGGTCGCTCCCAAGCTCGGCACGATGCGATAATCGGTAAGCCCGTGCGAGGCAAAGAAGCGGCGCGTTAGATGGCGAAACTTGGTGGCAACGCGAAAGCGAGCGCGTGTCCGGTCATGAAACCGGGCTGCGGCGTCACGCAAATCGCTCATCGTGTCGACATCGATCCAGGCTTCGGGCACGGCCACGACGACGCGCGCGCGCGAAAAGCCAAGCTTGGCGATTACACGTAGCTTGTCGCCCATTCCCGCGGCGCGCTCATTGAGCAAGTCAAAACCGGTGAGGCCGATCTGGAGCTTTCCCGAATCGAGCATCGAGGCGATCTCTCCCGCCGAGAGAAGATGCACTTCGATACCCTGAGCGCCCTTGAGCTTCGCAAGATAGCCGCGCGCGGCACCGTCCCGCTCAAGCGGAAGCGAAGCTGCCGCCAGCCACGCTTTCGCTTCCTCATGCATGCGGCCTTTGGAGGGAATGCCGAACAGAAGCTCAGCCATTTGGCGCACCTTGAGCGGCGAGGATGCGCTCGGGCCAAATCGCGCAGCCAACGGCGGCTTTGGGCTCACGCGCGCCAAGATCACTAAGCAGGCGGTCGTAGCGCCCGCCCGCCGCGAGTGGCTCGCTTTCGCCAGGCGCGCTCAAGCTGAAAACGAATCCCGTGTAGTAGACGAAGCTGCGGCCAAGCGTCGTTGAGATCATCACGTCATCGGCAGCTTGGTGCGTGCGAGCACGGTGCGCACATTCTTCAAGGCGCGCAAGCGCTTTGGCAAAACGCGCGCCTGCCGCCAAACTCTTCAGCCGAAGGATTGCCTGATCGGCCACCCCTTCGATCGCCAAGAAAGCTTCGATCACGTCGAGCGATTTGGCATCCGGAAGCGGCGCTGCCGCAGCCTTCGCACGATCAACGAGGCGCGCGGCGATGTCGGCTGCGCTTCGCCCGCTCACTTCCTCACCATCTGCAAGCCCGACCCGCTGACTGACGAATGCCTCTGCCTCAGATTGCGCTACGCGTGCAAAATCGATCGGAAAAGTGCGCGCCTTTGGACGACGACCCGCGCGCATATCGGCAAGCGTCGGCTGCAACAGGGAAGGATGGCGGAAAGCGTATCCGAAGCGGCGCTGCCAAATCTCATCAAGGCCCAGATCGGCAAGAAGCGCGGGAAATAGCGACACATCGCCAAGCGTCAACAGGGTCGCACTCATGCCGGCAGCAGCAAGCGCAGCGCAAGCAAGCTCGAGCACCTCGATGTCGCCGGCGATACCGGGAGGGCCGCCAAGGCATTCGATGCCAGCCTGCAGCATTTCCGTTGCGCCCGATGTGCCGACATCGAACCGGAAGACCGAGCCAAGGCAGGAATGGCGTGCCGGAAAACGCTCCTTGTGATCGAGCACGAAGCGGCACAGCGGGATCGTAAGATCGGCACGCAAGCAAAGCTCATTACCCATGGGATCGTCGAACACGAACATCCGTTCGCGAATGTCCTCGCCCGCCATGTCGAGATAAAGATCAGCGGGCTGCAACACCGGAAGATCGATGCGCTCATAGGCGCCACTGACGAAGCGCTGCATGATCGCCGCGCAAATGCCTTCGAGCTTTGCGCGGCTGGCCTCATCCAAATTGTACTTCGCAGCGGCGCGCATATCAGCCCCGCGCCTTCTGACGCTCCAGCATCGCGCGCACTTCTTCAACGAGCTTGCCGCGCGGCACGCTGATTTGCGCGGGCTGCGCCTTGCGCCAGGCTTCGTTGCTTTCGATGGTCTTCGCCATCTCGGCGCCTTGCAGCAAGTCCTTGAGCGTGACCTCGCCTTTTGCGCGCTCATCATCGCCCTCGATCACCGCGATAGGCGAGTTGCGGCGGTCGGCGTATTTCAGCTGCGCACGCATGCCCGAGCTGCCGAGATAAAGCTCGGCGCGAATTCCGGCATTGCGCAGCTCGCTCACCATCTTCTGCGCGCTCGCCGCCGATTTCGGATCGAGGGCGAGAACCACAACCGGTCCACGCGCCAAACTCACCTGGCCCCGCAGCGCCCTTAGAGCCGCTTGCAAGCGGCTCACGCCAATCGAAACGCCGGTTGCCGGCACTTGCTGACCGGTAAAGCGCGCAACCAAATCGTCATATCGCCCGCCGCCGGCAACCGAGCCGAAGATCACTGTCTCACCTTGCTCATTTTTCACCGGAAAGGTCACCTGCGCCTCGAACACGGCGCCGGTGTAGTATTCGAGCCCGCGCACCACGGTCGGATCGAAATGAATCCGGTCGGCTTCGTATCCGCTTGCAGTGAGAACCTCAGCGATATCGAGGATACTCTGCGCACTCGCGCGGCCCGCTTCGCCAAACGGGCCGTAAAGCGTTTCCTCAAGCCAGACCTTCACGCTTTCCCAATCGCGCGCGACTTTGGTGAAGTGGAGAAATGACATGATGCGTTCAACCTGATGCGACTCGAGTTGAGCGCCTTTCGTCACATCGCCGGACTCATCCGTGCGCCCTTGCCCCAAAAGCTCAGCGACGCCCTTCTCCTTCAGACGATCGAGCTTATCGATCGCACGCAGCACTCCTATGCGCTTCAAAGGATCGACTTGCGCGGCATCGAGCACGCCGTCAAGTAAGTGCCGGCTATTGAGTTTGACGATATATTGCCCGCGCTTGAGGCCGAGCGCTTCAAGCGTATCGGCGAGCATCATCAACAATTCAGCATCGGCAGCAGGCGATGCACTGCCGACGGTGTCGGCATCGAACTGATAGAATTGACGATAGCGGCCCGGCCCCGGCTTTTCGTTACGCCACACCGGGCCGAATTGATAACGACGGAACGGCTTGGGCAACGCATCGAAATTCTCGGCGACAAAGCGGGCGAGCGGCGCGGTTAAATCATAGCGCAGCGACAGCCATTGCTCGTCATCGTCCTGGAGCGAGAAGACGCCGCCCTCGGGCCGATCGACATCGGGCAGAAACTTGCCGAGCGCATCGGTGTATTCGAGCGCCGATGTCTCGAGCGGCTCGAAGCCATAAAGCTCGTAGACCTCCTTGATGGAGGAGAGCATTGCCTCGCGCGCGCGGATTTCCTCGGCGCGGGCATCGGCAAACCCGCGCGGCACGCGCGCTTTGGGGCGGCTCGGCTCCTTCTTGTTCATGACAAACCCTCGATTTCGGGCGCCTTGGTAGCCTCAAAGGCCCCGGCCCGGCAAGGCTTCTGGCCTTATGGTTCGTCCCTCGACAAGCTCGGGATGACGAAGCTCACCATGACGGAGTCCGCCCTGAGCCTGTCGAAGGATGGTCCGCCTCAGACCGCTTCGAGCGCCTGCTCTAGGTCGGCAATCAAGTCTTCTGGGTGTTCAACCCCGACCGAGAGCCGGAGCAGGCCCGAGGTGATGCCGATGCGCTCCTGGGTTTGGGTGGCGACGCCGGCATGCGTCATCGTGGCCGGATGCTGCATCAGGCTTTCGGTGCCGCCCAGGCTGACCGCGAGCTTGATCACCTTGAGCGCATTGAGAAGCGCAAAAGCCTCGGCCTCGCCGCCATGAACTTCGAACGCGAAGGTCGAGCCGGGCGCCGTACACTGACGATCGAAAATCTCGCGCTGCGGATCGCCTTTGGCGAGAAAGCCGAGATAATGCACGTGCGCAACCTTGGGATGCTCTTGCAGAAACTCGGCGACATGGCGCGCTGACTTCATCGCCGCCGTCATGCGGAGCTTCAATGTCTCGAGCGAGCGCATCAGCAACCACGTCGTTTGCGGATCGGACATGGTGCCGAAAGCGCTTCGCATGCGGCGCACGGGCGCGACAAGCTCACGCGAGCCGAGGCAGCTTCCGGCGATTACATCGGAATGCCCGCCGACATATTTGGTGAGCGAATAAACGACGAGATCGGCGCCGTGCTTCAACGGCTGCTGCCACAACGGTCCGAGCATCGTGTTATCGACAATCACCGGCGCGCGCTCGCGGCCCTTCACGTGAAGCGATTCCGAAAGCCGGCGGCAGGCGGCGAGATCAACAAGCCCGTTGGTTGGGTTTGCGGGAGTCTCTACGAATATTGCGCCGACGCGGCCGAGATCGCGCGCTTGTTCCGCTGCGCGCTCCAGTTCCTTGCCGCCATTGCCTGCGACAAAGCCGACGCTTTTGATGCCGAATTGCGAGAAGATGTTTTGGATCAGCGTTTCCGTGCCGCCATAAAGCGGCTCGGAATGCAGGATCACATCGCCCGGGCGAACATAAGCCCAGAGCGCTGTTGCGATTGCCGACATGCCGCTGCCGAAAACGAGCGCATCCTCCGCCGCCTCCCACAGGGCCAAGCGGTCTTCAAGCACTTCCATGTCCGGGTTGTTGAAGCGCGAATAGATCAACCCCTGCTCTTCCTCGGGCCTCAGCGCGCGCTTACCGGTATTGACCTCGAAGAAGGCCTTGCCTTCTTCGGCGGTTTTGAAGGCAAAGGTCGAGGTTTGAAAGATCGGCGGCTTGAGCGCACCTTCGGAGAGGTGCGGATCATAGCCGTAGCTCATCATCATTGTTTCGGGGTGAAGCTCGTGAGCGCCGAGCTTGCGTCTTCTGTAGCGCTTGTCGGGCTTGCTCACCTTGGCCTCCGGAGCGGACTCACCGGTAAATTATAGAGCGACCCCTTAACGTTCCCATGCCTAGCGCCCTCCATTTCCTCTAGAATATAAGTCACGTCCGAGGGGAGACGGCTATGGACGCAAGAAATTTGCAACGCACACTCAAGGCGGGGGCATTATTCGCACTTTCCGCCGCAGCAGTCGCCACTCTCTACGATAGCTTTATTCGCGCGCCCGCGGCTCGGGCCGAAGCCGCGAGCGTGCTCGACCCAGTTGCGACATCAAACGCGCATTGCTCTGGGATGGGCTTCGCGCGTTCGGGCTCAATGCTGGGCCCCGGAATCTTGATGGTCGAAGCAAAGAAATCCGACTCGAAGAAAGGCAAGGGCGCACCGGCGCCCAAGCTTCCCGGCGAAGATGTTCCGATCATGCCGGGGCTCGGCAACTACTCCTACCGCGTCAGCGTGAACGAGCCACTGGCCCAGGCTTATTTCGACCAA
>JBAQHC010000430.1:0-3751 GCA_049288095.1 Alphaproteobacteria bacterium
ACAACGAACAGCATGCCGACCGGCGGAAGCAGCCAAAAGCAGCCGGCGAGCCAGCCTGCGGTCGCGGAATAAGCTGCTAACTTCAACGCCTGAATCTGATTCTTCTGAGCGTTGAAGGTCGGCGCGAGCGCATCGATGATCAGTGCAAGGACGAAAACGCCTACGAGGCCTGCTACATATTGGACGACGGCGCCTGTTAGCGCTCCGAAGAAGCCCGGGCGGAAGGTCACGCCCAAGACGCTGTAGCCAAAAAGGAGCGAGCCGATAAAACGGCAGATCGCCGGCAGCGCCGCCAGGATCACGATGTAATTGACGTAGAGACTTTGCGTCGTCGTTTGCTCGGCCTCGATCTTCACCCATTCTTCCTTGGGCTTCAGAAGGATCGCCTTGACGCGCTCGATAAGCGCGGTGCGCGCTTGGGGGTTCGTCATGGACATGAGACTCTCCCTTTTTAAAAGTGTCGCGTACGGAGTAATCCGGGCCCCCGGGCGCTGTCCAGATAGAAACCGGCTTTATTCAGCGCAAATGCGAGAGGATTCTGCCGATTCCGTCGTAAGCCGCGCCGAGCTCGGCATCGCTGATGCAATAGGGCGGCATGAGATAGAGCGTCCCGCCGAGCGGGCGCAACAGGAGGCCCTCCTGCAGGGACAGCTCGCGCAGCTTGCTACTCAGTTCCGAGCCATAGGCCTCGGCCCCGTCCGCATCGAACGCCGCAATAGAACCGAGCACTCGGGGGCGCTGGATCGCGCCCTCCCGGAGGAGGTGCGCGAGGCGCTCGCGATGAAGGCGC
Organism: Alphaproteobacteria bacterium; assembly: GCA_049288095.1. Taxonomy (GTDB): domain Bacteria; phylum Pseudomonadota; class Alphaproteobacteria; order CAWBKL01; family CAWBKL01; genus CAWBKL01. The sequence continues at coordinate 791 of JBAQHC010000430.1, forward strand.
TCGATGCCAGCAATGCGCGAAAGCGTGTCTTCGCTCGCGAAAATGTCGAGCGAGGCAAGGCCTGCGGCGCAACCGAGTGGATTAGCCGTGTAGGAATGACCGTGCAGGAATGCGGTCTCGACGCCGGCGCCGAGAAACGCCTCGTAGCTCCGCTCCTGGGTAATCGTCGCGGCAAGCGGAAGAAAGCCGCCGGTGATGCCCTTGGCGCAGCACAAAATGTCGGGCGCGACGCCGGCTTTGGTGCAGGCGAACATTGCACCTGTGCGGCCGAAGCCGGTCATCACTTCATCGATGATGAGCAGCACATTCGCGCGTTTGAGACGCGCGGCGACAGCGTGCAGGAACTCGGTCCGGCACACACGCATGCCGCCCGCGCCTTGTATGAGCGGTTCAATGATCGCGGCGGCGTATCTCTCGGCGCTTTCGAGTGCGCGATCAAGTGCGGCGAGCGCCGCCTCTTCACGCGCCTCGACATCCGCATCTCCGTCCCAAGTCGCCGGGAACGGCACGATGTCGACATCGAACATCAATTCTTGGAACGGAAAGTAGAAGCCGGAGGTCCTTCCCGCCGACATCGCGCCAACCGTGTCGCCATGATAGCCGCCATCGAAAGCGATGAAGCGGTTGCGCTTGATTTCGCCCCTGTTGCTCCAGAACTGAAACGCCATTTTGAGCGCGACTTCGACGGCAGTTGAGCCGTTGTCCGAATAAAAGACGCGCGTGAGCGAGGGCGGCAAATGCGCGAGGACGCGGCGCGCTAGCTCTATCGCCGGCTCGTGCGTGAAATTCGCGAAGATCACATGCTCGAGCTTTGCTGCCTGTTCGGCGAGCGCTTGCACGATCTTTGGGTGCGCGTGGCCGTGCAGATTGACCCACCAAGACGAAATGAGATCGAGATATTTCTTGCCGTCCTCCGCGGTGAGCCAAGCGCCTTTCGCCTCTTTGATGAGGATCGGCGCAGGCGCGGTCTGCGCTTGGGTGAATGGATGCCAAAGATGGCGCGCATCAAAATCTCGCAGGTCGCCGGCGCCCATCAGGCGATCGCCGTGTGCTGAAGCGGATGCGCTCTCGCGAACGCACCAATCGTCTCCGTATTAAGCGGCGCCAGAATCGGCATCTCGGCGAGCACGTGCACTCTTCCGTAAGTCTCGATCGCGATGCGATTGGCTTCGTTCGGCGCGCCATTCATGATGACGCCTGCGATTTCGACACGGCGCGTGCGCAAGGCTTCAAGACTAAGAAGCGTGTGATTGATCGTGCCTAGCGTCGAGCGCGCAACCAAGATCACCGGCAAAGCGAGGCGCTTGATCAGATCGATCATCAGCGCATCGCCATTGAGCGGCACAAGCACGCCGCCCGCACCTTCGACGATCAATGGGCGCGGCGTTCTAGGCAATTTGAATGCGTCGAGCGAAATCGAGATGCCGTCGCGGCGCGCGGATTCATGCGGTGAAAGCGGCGCGCGCAATTCATACGCCGAGCGATGAAAGCGCTCCGAAGGCAGCCCAGTGAGCCGGCGAACGGCCTCAGTGTCTGTTTCACCATCAAACCCTGACTGCACCGGCTTCCAATAGTCGCCATCGAGCGCTTGCATCAAATAGGCCGAGACGACGGTCTTGCCGGCATTCGTGTCGGTGCCGGTCACGAAATAACCCTTCATGCCGGCGCCATTTGCTTTGCCGCCAATTGGGTGACGGCGCCGATGAGATGATCGATCGCCTGTTCATCGTGAACTGCCGAGAGCGCAAATCTGATGCGGCTGGTACCCGACGGCACGGTCGGCGGGCGGATCGGCACGCCCAAAATGCCTTGCTCTTCAAGTGCTGCGCTGAAGCTCATCACGCGCGCCTCATCGCCGAGAATGAGCGGGATGATTTGCGTGGTGGATGGCCCGCAATCGAGCCCCGCGCTCTCGAAAGCAGCCCGCACTCGCTCGCCCGAATGCGCCAGCTTTGCGCGCTCGTTGTTCATTCTTGGGACGATATCGAGCGCTGCATCGATCGCGCCGAGCACGCCCGGCGGCAAGGCCGTCGAGTAGATGAGCCCGGTCATGCGATTGACGAGATAGTCGCGCAGAACCTGCGAGCAGGCGATATAGGCGCCATAGCCACCGAACGCCTTGCTAAATGTGCCCATGACAAGATCGACCTTGCCGGGGAAGGCGGCGCAAAGGCCCATGCCACGCGGCCCGAGCACGCCTGTCGCATGAGCCTCGTCGACATAAAGGAAACATCCGTAGCGCCCGGCGAGCGTGATAAGCGCCTCAATATCGGCGCGGTCGCCATCCATGCTGAAAACGCTTTCGGTGAAGATGAAGCGATGAACCTTCTCTCCCTGATCACGGCGCAACAGATCTTCAAGGTGCGAAAGATCGTTGTGACGGAACACAGTCGACTTCAATCGCGCGGCTCTTATGCCGTGCACGAGGCTCGAGTGATTGAGCGCGTCCGAATAGACAATTGCGCGCGTGCCGATCGCCTCGGGACGCAGCAGAGCGGGAATGAGCGTTGCGTTGGTGAGATAGCCCGAGCCTAAAATGAGCGCGGCCTCCGTGCCCTTCTCACGCGCAATGCGCGCTTCGATTTCGGCGTAACGATGCAAATTGCCGGTGACCAGACGCGAGGCACCACTGCCCGTTCCGTAGCGCTCCGTCCATTCGCACGCGCGCGCGATCAATGCGGGATGTTGCGACAGCCCCAGATAATCGTTCGAGGAGAAATTGATGAGCTGCCGCCCGTCGCGCGCGACAGAGCCGCCGGCGAGCGGCTCGGCATCGCGCAATTGGCGGCGCAATCCGCGCGCGGCAAGCGCATCGAGCGCGGCGCCATAGGCTTTATCGAAAATGCTCATATGCGAAGGCTCCTGCCCGCTCGCGCGCGTGTCAAGCCGCCTACAATTTTGCCGCCTGAGCGGTCAAAATATCGAGGAACCAAGCAAAGGCCGGGTCTTGAATGCGATCGG
>JBAQHC010000431.1:0-34395 GCA_049288095.1 Alphaproteobacteria bacterium
ACCTCAACGTCCTTTTCCTTCATGCCAGGCAAGTCGGCGACGACCTGCACAGCCTCCGGCGTCTCGCTGATATCGAGCTTTGCGATCAGCGAGCCATCGCCCGACTCCTCGAAGCCGAGGCGCGGCAGATTCCAGCCGCGGAAGTATGAATGGAACATGCGGTCCATCTCGTCCTGCAACCGGTCGAACGGATCGCGGAGTGAAGCGCGCGCGGGGCTCTGCTTGGTTGTGGGTTGCACTTGATTTGCCATTGATCAGTCTCCCTTCAAAGTGCCGTTGGAAACTCATCTCACTTGAACGGCGCCACGGCCTTGATCGCCGTCAAAATCTCTCAACCAATTCCTTCACACGAGCTCTTGAACTAAGAAACACGCACGTAAAGCCCGGGCGCATCGCGCTGCGGTGAATATTTCGCCGAGCCCATCGCCGGCGGCTTCACATTCTCACCCGAGTTCTTATCGAGCCACGACAGCCATTCCGGCCACCACGACCCTTCCTTTAGCGCCGCCTGCTCGAGCCATGTCTCGGGATCGACATAAAGGGCTTCGTGCTGCTTTGTCTGCACGCGGTAGTGACGATTGTCATGTCCGGGCTCCGAGACGATACCAGCATTATGACCGCCGCTCGTCAGAACGAAGGTCACGCCGGTGTCAGTGAGCAGATGAATCCGGAATGCGGAACGCCAAGGCGCGACATGATCCCATTCGGTGCCGATCGCGAAAACCGGCACGGAGATATCCATAAGCGTGACGGGTTTGCCGCCGGCTTTGTACCGGCCTTCGGCGAGATCGTTATTGAGATAGAGCTCGCGCAGATATTGCGAGTGCATGGTGTAAGGCAGGCGCGTCGCATCGGCGTTCCACGCCATAAGGTCGGTCATTGGCTGGCGCTCGCCCATCAGATAATCGCGAATGATACGCGACCAGATGAGATCGTTGGAGCGCAAGAGCTGGAATGCGCCAGACATTTGCTTGGTGTCGAGGAAGCCTTGCTCCCACATCACGTCTTCGAGGAAATCGAGCTCGCTTTCGTCGATGAATAGCGTGAGCTCGCCCGCCTCGGTGAAATCGGTTTGCGAGGCGAGAAGCGTGATGGATTTGAGCCGCTTATCGCCATCGCGCGCCATAGCCGCTGCCGCAATCGAGAGCAGCGTGCCGCCCAGGCAATAGCCGGTTGCGTGAATTTTCGTTTCTGGAACGATGGAGGAGATGGCATCAAGCGCAGCCATGATGCCTGTTTCGCGATAATCCTCCATGCCGCGGCCGCGATCCTCCGGCGAGGGATTTTTCCATGAGATCATGAAGACCGTGAAGCCTTGGTCGCGTAGATAACGGACGAGCGAGTTATGCGGGCTGAGATCGAGAATGTAATATTTCATGATCCAGGCCGGCACGATCAGGATCGGCTCCTCGCGTACGCTCTCGGTCGAGGGCGCGTATTGGATGAGCTCCATCAGCTCGTTTTGCAGCACGACCTTGCCCGGTGTCATCGCAACTTTTTCACCCGGCACAAACGCCTCGGCGCCCACCGGCGGCTTGCCGCTCATTACGCGTTCTCGATCTTCGAGAAAATGATAGAAACCGCGCACGAAATTCATCCCGCCTTCGCGGATCGTCTTCTCCAGCACTTCGGGATTCGTCAACACGAAATTCGAGGGCGCGACGATGTCGAGCAACTGGCGCGCGGCAAATGAGACTTCCTTCTCATGCTGGCGCGTGACGCCGTGAATGTCGGTCGTGGCGTTGTGCCACCACTGCTGCTGCAGCAAGAAGGCTTGAGAAATGATGTTGTAGGGAAACTGCTTCCAAGCATCGCCGGTAAAGCGGTGATCCTGCGGCAGCGGCTCGATGCAAGGCACGCCATCGCCGAACGCGGAAGGGCTGAGCATGTAATTGATAAAGCGCGCCCACTTTTTTGCGCCCTTCTCGACAAGCTGCGTGCGCTTGCCGGGTGATGTCGCTAAGTGGATTGCCCAATCCATATAGGCAAGCGCGAGAGCCGGTGGCGAAAGCGCGCCCGTAAAGCGTGCCATAGCCGCATTCATCGAGCGGTCGATAATCTCGGAGAACGCGGTCGAAGAGTAAGAGTCGCGCTCAATAAGCGGCGGCAGCCTTGTGGCTCCGGGCAGAAACGTGTTGAGGAGCGCCGCCGGCCAGGGCGACAATATTTCTGTCTTGGGCTTTGCCGAATCGGCGGGTTGGACAGGGCGAAGCGGTACGGTCGTCATCAGTTCGGCTCGCTTCTGAATTCAGCCGGAACATAGCTCAGCGCATATGTTCCCAGAGATTGCGTTCTTCCTCGAGCCGGTCTTGCTCGTCGGCCTTGAAATCGCCGCGCGATACAATACCGAGTATCTTCCCCTCTTTGACGACAGGCAGATGACGATAGCCACCGTCCCACATGATTCTCAAAGCATCGATCGCCGTCTGCTCGGGCGACAGTGTATCGGGATTGGTCGTCATAACCTCGGCAAGCTTCGTGCGTATCGCATCTTTACCTTGCGCGAGCACGCGGCAGACCGCATCGCGCCCCGTGAATATGCCGGCGAGCTTTCCGCTCTTGTCGGTTGCCATCACGGAACCAGCCCTCCTGTCGTTCATCAGCACGCAAGCGTCCTTGACGCTCGCATCCTGAGGCAGGATCAGAGGATTTTGATTGAAGATAATGTCCGATAGACGGCGCATGTTGGCCCTCCGCGACTGCTTCGAGCACCTACCTCGATCTAAGGCCAAATCCGAAAATCGTTCAATATGGGTTCCTGCGCCTTGATCTAGATCACCGGCACGAGAATTCAGATGGCTTAAGGGGAGGCGAGGTTCTGTTATGGCCGAAAACAGCGGAGATCAAAGCGCCGTCTTCTCCTTTCTCGGCGATCCCGTAACTCACGGGCTTTCGGAGCCGGTCAAACGCATCACGACGCATGGCGCCGCCGTCTTCCTGGCCGGAGGCGATGCCTACAAAGTGAAGCGGGCGGTGCACTATCCCTATATGGACTTCTCAACCCTCGAGAAGCGCAAGGCCGCATGCGAGAACGAGATTGTGATCAATCGCGAGAACGCGCCCAAGCTTTATCTCGGGGTCGTTGCGATCACCAAGGATGCCGCCGGCCTTCACCTTGGCTGGCCGGGAGAGGTCGTTGAGTGGGCGGTTCATCTTCGCCGCTTTGATGAAGACGCAACGCTCGACCTGGTGGTTGCGCACGGCGGCACACTCGATCCTCAATTGATCGCATCGCTCGCGCAAAGAGTTGAAGCCATGCATCGGCGCGCGCCTGTTCGCGACGGCGCGGCGGGGACGCGCGCGCTCCGTGCGGCGCTGGATGAGACGCTTGGCGAGTTACGAGAAAGCTCGGAATTTGTTGCTCCCGCCCTCGTCGAGTGGCTCGTGGAGCACATGACGCACGACTTCAATCGCCTGGAGCCGCTGCTTCTCTTCCGTGGCAATCGCGGGCGCGTGCGCCGGTGCCACGGCGATTTGCATCTTCGCAACATTGTGCTCATCGATGGCGAGCCCGTGATCTTCGATGCGCTCGAATTCGACGATGCGCTCGCAACCACCGATACGCTTTATGACCTTGGCTTCCTGCTCATGGATCTCTGCGAGCACGGTTTGATCGCCGAGGCCAATCAGCTGCTCAATCATTATCTCTGGTGCTGCGAAGACGAAAAAGGCGAGATCGAAGGCCTCGCTCTCATGCCCTTGTTTCTCGCCTTGCGAGCGCTCATCCGCGCAAAAGTGACGATCACGCAGATACGCCAAACGCCGCAAGATGCAGCGGAGCGCGCGCAAGGGCAATCGGCGATCAATTCTTATCTTAACGCCGCACGATCATTTCTCGATCCCGAGCCTGCCCGCGTTATTGCGATTGGCGGCCTCTCCGGCACTGGCAAGACGACGCTTGCTGCGGCGATCGCTCCCGAGATCGGCACGGCGCCGGGCGCAGTTCATCTGCGCAGCGATATCGAGCGCAAGCGCATGTTCGGCGTCGATCCAAGCACGCATCTCAGCCGCGAGGCCTATGATGCCTCGGTCTCAAAGCGCGTTTACCAAACCCTGAGCGACTATGCGGCCACCACGCTCGGCGTGGGACGAAGCGTCATTGTCGATGCCACATTTCGCTCAGCACATGAGCGGGAGGCGATTGCTACAGTGGCCAAAGAGCACCCCTTCACTGGAATTTGGCTGGAGGCGCCGCGCGCTGTCTTGCTTGCCCGCGTGGCGGCGCGGCAGCGCGACGCATCCGACGCGACCGCGCCCGTCGTTACCGTCCAATTGAGCGAAGAACCCGGGCAAATTTCCTGGACCCGGCTTGATGCTTCTCAATCGATTGAAAAGCTTAAAGCGGCAGTGTTGCAATTGATCGCCCGGCACCACACCTCATAGGGTCGGTTGCGAGTGTTGTTTTCCGAAGGCCAGAATGCGCCTCATTCTCATTAATCTCTTCAGAAATCTCTTCAGAGCGGCGAAAATCGCCGCGCTGGCGCTTTTTCTTGGCTTTGCGGCAGCCGCGCCTGCCACGCAGGCCAACGCCACGCAAACGCAACTGGCTGCGCTGAGCTCGCGCATCGCGCTTGAAATCTCGGCTCAAAGCCCGCTCGGCTCAATCGATGCGCCGGCGCTTCAGGCGTTTTATGGCGCTCGCGCGTTCGCACCGATCTGGATCACCGACAAAGCGGGCTCCGCGCTCGCGCAATCAACGCTGATGGCGGCGGGGAATGAGGGCCTCAATCCCGAGGATTATCACGCAAGCGCAATTGCGAAGCTCGCCGGCGGCACGACCCTTGATCAGGTAGGCCGCGAGCTCCTGTTGACCGACGGGCTTTTGAAATACGCCTATGATTTGCGCTTGGGACACCTGGCGCCCAATGAAGTCGATGGCGACATCGAATTGCCAGCGCAGTCGTTCCAGGCCGCGGGCGAGCTTAGCAAGGCCCTGGCCGGAGGCACGCTTGGTCAATTCCTCGCTGATCTCCCGCCGCCGCACCCGGAATATGCGGCGCTGCGCGATGCGCTCAAACGCTATCGCAAGATCGCGGAGGATGGCGGCTGGGCACAATTCACCTTCGCGCCGAAGGACAAGAGCGCGGCAGCGAAGACGGCGTTGTGGGCACGTTTGCGTGCGGAGGATGCAAGCCTCGGCGCGCAGAACGCGAAGGACAACAACGCGCTTTCGCAAGCGCTTGCCCGCTTCCAGGCGCGCAATGGCCTTGCTGTTGACGGCAAGCTTTCGGAGCGCACAATCGATGCGCTTAACGTGCCTGCCCTGCAAAGGATCAGCCAAATCGAAGCGAATATGGAGCGGTGGCGCTGGCTGCCGCGCACATTCGAGGCCGACTATGTCGCCGTCAACGTGCCCGACGCATCACTCATTGCCGTGCACGGTGGAAAGACGGTTCTCACATCGCGCGTGGTTGTCGGCCGCCCGAATGACCCAACGCCGATTCTGCGCGCCACAATCACTGCCGTTACCGCGAATCCGCCTTGGGATGTGCCGATGTCGATCGCGCGGAAAGAGTATCTACCTAAGCTCAGGAAAGATTCTGCCTTTCTCGCGGAGCATCACATCTTCATCAAAGAGCGGCCGGGTGATCCGAGCGGCGCGACCATCGCGTGGCCCAAGGTCGCGGCGCGCGACTTCAACTATCATCTGCGGCAGGCGCCCGGTCCCGACAATGCACTCGGCAGGGTCAAGCTCGAAATGCCGAACAAATATTCGGTCTATTTGCACGACACGCCGAACACGGCCGTGTTCGCCAACAATGACCGTGACCTAAGCCATGGCTGCATGCGCGTTGACCGCATCGTAGAGCTTGCATCGGTTGCGCTCAGCGGCGATCCCGCGGCAGAGACCGACACCGTGAAGGCGTTGATCGACGCGGGCGAGACAAAAACGGTGCCGCTCATCAAGCCGATTCCGATCTACGCGCTCTACTGGACGGCGTTTGTGAACGGCGCAGGCGAGACCCAATTTCGCCGCGATCTATATGGCCGCGACGGGCGCCTGATCGCCCTCCTCAAAGGGCAACCCGGGGAGCAACGCCTGGCCGAATCCCAAGGCTGCCCGGTCCACGCCGGTTAGTGGAAGAGATTGGCCTCGGCATGGCGGGAGCGCTCTTCCCGGCGCTGGTCATCGCCCTGCAATCTGCCGGCAGCCAGGTCCACTCCTCGAGGCTTAGAATCGCCGCTCAATACTTGCCGACACGCCCATTGCGTTGAAGCCGTAATTGGGGTCGGTCATGAAGAGATCGGATTCGTGTTGATTGAGCGTGCCAATAGAAGCGCTCCACCGATCGTTGATCTGATAACGCACGCCGGCGCCGAGCAAATAGCCGAAGGTTAGATTTTGCTGTTGGCCTTGAAAGATCTTGCTGGCATTCGTGGCAGTAAGAGCCAAGCGCATCTCGATGTAAGGTGACAAGCGGCTGTCTCGAGGAACGAAATTGTATCGGATGCCGGCAAGAGCGCCGACAATGTAGTCTTCGGGGCCGTGCAGGATCGCGCTGTACATAACGCCAAAGCTCGCTTCCCAATCGCCTCGCAAGAAACTCCAGCCGCCTGGATCCGTGATCCGATAGCGTGCCGACAGAACTTGCGTGGCCAGGCGATAATTGAGCGGGTTGGGGCCTTCGTAACGCGTCTTCACCAGAAACAAGAATGGGTTCTGCGTGGTGGCGAAGAGGTCTGAGGTTTCGAAACTCAATGACCAGCGGCCAAGCCGAATGCCGTTCTGCACGGAAGAGGAGTTCGCTGTCGAGCTTGAAGTGACGGGTTCAGGCATTGAAGGCAGCGGCACGTCCATGCCAGGCGCGTGAGCCGGCGGAACCGCCGGGACCTTGGGATCCGCCGCTACGCGACCAACGCCGCAAAGCATGGCCAATACAACAGCCAGCCCCATGAGTCCTCTACATCTCTTGTTCTTGCGCCCGGCTTAGCCTTGGGTCCGCGAGGACTAATTCACGACTTCGGAATAAGATCCACGCGCTGGCGAGTTTAAGCCGCAATTTTTTCGCGGCGAAGCAACAAATAAAATCCAGAAATCATCTGTAGATTGGCGTACCGGCGACGAGGCGCCATTTTCACGCGCGCAGAGTCATGGAACTCGGTCAGGTCCGTCGCGCCATTGCTACGGAGTCGCCGTCGCGTTGCGCGCCATCATATTCGAGATAAGAAAGCGAAACAAGAAACCGGATCGAGGAAGCTACCGGCCGACGGCGCGGCCAATGTATGCCGTAGGATTGATCGGGTGATCACCTGCGGGTATGCCCGCGACTTGGCCAGTATTTCCCAGTACGCGCTACCAGGATGAACGCGCTGCCAGTGAGCCGCGCGATTGTGGCCCCGTATTTATGGTTTCTTATGGGCCTTCACCAAACATAAGCAGCGACACTCGCTGGCAACATGCTCTGTCTCGCGAGGACTCGAGCCAATCATGACCCCTACGCATCTCTTGCGCTTTCTCGACCATCATTCGCTCTTGACGTTCGGAGTCGCAGCGAGCCTCATCGCCGCCGTCACCCTAATCATGATTGGCCGGAAATTGCTCACGCGTATTCGGCGCGCCGAAACGGAGCTTGAACAACTACGCAATCGCATAGGTGCAATCTATGCGGCTGTGCCATTCGGCATCTGCGCGATTGAGGATGACAAGCGCATCGTATCAAACGAAAAGTTCAACACTTTATTGCGGCCGCTGATGAAGACGGTTTCGTCGAATCAAACCTCCGCACGCACCAAACCGGGCGAACCTGATGCAGGCGACTTGGCTGTGATCAACTATCTGAGACACGAGGACCACGATCGCGTCGTCAACTTGGATGGCGAAAACTCGATCCTTATCCGGTCAATCCGCGTTCCCGGTTCTAGATACAGGGTTGCGACAGTGGCAAATGTCACTGAGCGCATGCGCCTGCAGACGGAATCCGCAGAAGCGAAGGCCAAGGCGGAGCTTGCATCGCTCGTGAATACGGAGTTCAGCGCGAGAATGAGCCGCGAGATCCGGACGGCGGTCAGCGGCATCGTTGGCATGGTCGATCTCGCATGTGATGATGGCATCAGCGAGCGGCAAGCAGGCTACCTGCAGAGAATTCATGAATCCGCGTATTCCATTCTCGAAGTTGTCGATGACTTGCTGGGCCTATCAAGAGTTGGAACCGCCAACCCGCAGGCCGCCGCTCCGTCCATAGCCATTTCCGCGCATGGTGCGAGCCCCCCGCCCCCACACACTGAACGGAACACTGAGCGCATCCTTGTCGCCGAGGACAACCCCATAAATCGAGAAGTCATCGAGGGGCAGCTGGCAAAGCTCGGCTACGAATGCGAGGTGACCGGCGGCGGAGAGCAGGCATTCGAACGCTGGCTGAGTGGCCGTTTCGCGCTCTTGCTCACAGATTGCGAAATGCCTGGTGTCAGTGGATTTGAGCTCGCCCGGCGCATCAGAGCCGAGGAACTAGCCAAAGGCCTACCGCGAACACCAATAGTTGCGATTACCGCTAACGTTATGCCAAGTGACAGAGAGCGTTGCCGATCATCTGGAATGGACGATTATCTGGCAAAGCCGTTCTCACTCGGACAGTTGAGAAAAGTCATCGACGCGCGGCTCGGGCGTGCAATAAGCAGTGCTGCTAGCCAGGAGCACGCCGAAGAAGTTACATCAACGGCGCAATTAAACGAGGGTCAACCGGAGGATAGGCACGCATCGCCCGCGGTGCTGGATCTCAGTCTCTTGCGCGAGATCTACCCAGATAACGAGTCGAGGATTGGGCAACTGATCGCTCGCTTCTTGGCGATCGCCGACGAAATAGCCGGCGACATCGATAGGCTGGCCGATCAGCGCAATGGCGATGAGCTAGCTGACGCAAGCCATAAACTTAAATCGTCGGCTCTCACAAGCGGCGCATTTGCGCTCGCCGAGGTTTGCGGCACCCTGGAAGAGGCTGGCCGGGACTTGGACTGGCTGACAATTTCCGTTGCGCGACATCAGCTGGGCCCAGAACTCGAGCGGGTTCGCAGAGCAATTGGTGCGTCAGCCGGTAGTTGATCGGAATTGAATTCGTCCTTGAACAGATCAACCATCTCCTGGGCGAAGGCATGACGCGGTGTTGCCACGGCCGGCCGGATGGCCGCCCCCTCGAGATAACGAAACCCCGTTCCGAGCAGCGCTATCACGAGACTTCTTGTCGATAGCCCAAATGCGAATGATGGAATGTTCTTGGCATCTGCAGCAATGCAGAATTCGCGGGCTCTGGAGACGATACTGCGCTCATCAATCGTCCCATTAGGGATGGAAAAGCCCACACATGCCGTCTTCGTGTTTACGAAACGCTCCACACCAACGTCGCCGCAGCCGATACACGCATAGATCGCGCGACTATATTGCGAGAGCTTTGGAAATTCCTGAGCGATGCGAATATTTGGCAGACCGGAATCGAGCCCGTGAACACATGCAATCAGATCCTGTGAGACCTCGCTGTGTAGGGAATTGAGAGCGGCCTTGAATGGTATCCAGGCCTTCGATCTCGCTATCGTCGACCAGTGAACGGGAAAGACGATGAGGACCCTGCGATTTTGACTCCTGAGTTCGCGCACCTTCTGCGCGCAGTCCTCGAGAATTCTGAGATCAATCTCGACTTGCTCTTCGGTTTCCTCAGCAACCGGAAATTGCGAACCGCTTGGTTCGGCAGCGCGTAGATGGGGCCTGCAGAGATACGTGACAACGACCCGCCTGAACGTATCCCAGACGGGACTATATTTGAATTCCACGTCCGATAGGTCCGCGACGACCGCAGCACCAAGCGGATCGATCAAGCGAATTGATCGACGCTTGTCCTGCTTCGGCGATGAATCCGCTGTTTCGGCCACCTCACCGTCACGATCGAATATCGTCTCAACACCCTTGGCCTCAAGCATTGTATCCAGAGTGGCCTCAACATTCACGTCTTCGCTCAAAATCGAGCCGTCCGCGTTGCATGTCACCGTTCTCACGCGCACGATGTCTTCATCTTCGCCGAAGAGCTTTCGGCAAACGCCCTGAGCGATCTTTGCGCATATCAGAGATGACTCGTTGATATCGCGGTCCTTGAAGAGCACGACGTAGGCAAGCTCGTCTATTTGAAAATAGACATCACCGTCTCCGAGCTCATTTGTAATTGCTCGCTCTACCGTTATCGAGATGTGGGAACGCGATTTCTCCCATCTGTCGCCTAACTTCTCGCGTATGCGCGAAAGGCCGATCATCTGGAGTTTGCCTGCGGCAACGGTCGGATTGCTCCCCAGCAGCGCCGTGATCTTCTCTGTGAGCGGCTGCGCCATCGGCTATTTCGACTTCCAGCTCGCTTCGGTCGAGGAGACTGAGCGCCCCCACAAAAGCTGCGCGGCATGATCAAGCAGGGTTGCCGGCTTAATCGGCTTCTTGAGCACGACGTTCGCGCCGAAGCGATCGGCAATGACGAGGAAATCCTCAATCTGTTTCCTGCCGCCGCCGCTGATCGCGATAACCTTCATATCCGGGTATTTGCGCTTCACTTGGATAAGAGTTTCGAGTCCCTCTTTTTCCGGCATGATGATGTCGAGGATGATGAGGTCTGGCGTCCGTAACGAAATCTCTGCCAGGGCAAAGTTGCCGTTCTCTGCAACGGAAACAGTGCATCCTATCCGCTCGAACAGCTCCTTCGTCAGAGTACGAACAAGTTCGTCATCGTCGACGACGAGCACGTGCTTGAGGATCGAACGTTTAGTCACGTCGGTCGTTTCCATAACCGGTACCCGTGTGACGTGAGAGCTGATCCGATTTCTAGCCCCAACCGGTTGAACAGGAGTGAATCAATCGCAGGTGTCGGCTTCTCAATGCCGACAAAAGTTCCGTCTGGAACGTTCAGCGCCGACGAATTCGCGGAGCGGCAGAAACTGACAAACCTTGCTGCAAATTAAGTCCGCGTTATTCGCTCGACGCGGTGGAGCCCGCACGCGCAAATCTGGTTAGCGTTCGCTAACCTAGCCGATGCCAACTTGCCTTGAGGCGACAGGTTCGCTCTTCCCAACATCGAGCATAGATTGCGCACTATCTCTTTCGCACCCCTCCAGGGGAGCGCAATTCGTCCAGATAATGAGACAACTGGTCGATACCATAAGGTTTCACAAGAACCAGAATGTTTAAGCCATCCCCTTCGGTCGCAATGTCCTCGGCGTTCTTGTCGCCGGTTAGAACGACAATGGGTATGCCCTGAAAGCTATAGGGACTCTCAGAGATAGTTCGAAGCAAGACGCGCCCGCTCATTTGCGGCATATAAACATCGGTGATCAAGATGTCCGGCCGTAACTCCTGAAGACCGGCCAGTGCGTCGAATGCCTTCTGATACACGATTGGCGTAAAGCCTCCCCTGCGGCAGACATCCGACAGAATCTCTGCGGTAACTGGGTGGTCCTCGACGATTACAGCGACTAGTTCTTTCACCTGCCGGACTCGATCTCAGTTCAGTGCGCCAGCGTTCAAGCTAGCGTCAGCAAGCTAACGCAGCGTTGAACCCTGCTGCGATCAGTAGAAGACCTTAGAGCTATCGCCTCAAGAAGCTGACATTCGTTGCGCGTAATTTGCGCCGAAGAACGATTTTGCGACAGAGTTCCAGAGATTGTGCTGATGGGAACTCGCACTTTTCGGAAAATTTACGCTCCTCCTTTACAGGCTAACCTACCTGCTCGTTGCGTAATCCCGAGACTCCATCCGCGTCATCGAGTGGCAGAGCGCAAATGGCAATCAGCACTGCACAAACGGGAACTGAGTTCGCGTTGGGGCCGGGGTTATCGCCGGGTCACGCGCCCGCAATGGCCATGCCATGGTTGATGTTCCGTACTGCCGGGCACGTTGCCGCTCTTCCAATTTCACACGTGGTTGAGACGCTGCGGGCCTTGCCTATCGAATCTGTGAGCGGTGCACCGCCTCATGTGATCGGCCTCTCGATTATCAGAGGCGCACCAACCGCAATCGTCGACACGGCATTGCTGTTTGGGCGCGAGCCGACCAAACATCAGCGCACCGTAGTGGTTCGTGTGGGTGAGCGCACGATAGGGCTGGCGGCCGAGGAAATCCTCGGCGCCCGTGCCATTGGCAGCGAGGCACTGGAGCGGTTGCCGTCGCTCTTCGGAAATGTCGAATCGGTTAGCGCGGTCACAATTCGTGATGAAATGCTCGTGTTTGTCTTGGAGGCGGCGCGCATCATCTCGGATGAGTTGCTCGCAAGCCTCCTCACTCAGGGTACGCGAGCATGATCGCGCAAGCGCCCGAGGATCAAGCAGAGCGGTTCCGTGGCGTCATCGCCGATCGAGTTGGCCTGCGCTTTGAGAACAATAAGCTCGGAATGCTCGCAGAGATATTGCACCGGCGATCAAAGGCGCTCAATTGCAATGCCGACGTTTATCTTTGGCAATTGGAGCATGACCCACCAAGGAACGAATGGGGCGCGCTTGCGAGCGAGCTGACCGTCGGCGAGACATATTTCTTCCGCAACTCCGAGCAGTTTGCGGCGCTCGCCGAAGTCGTTCTGCCGGAGCGCATGCGCATTCGCGCGGGCAAGCCCTTGCGCCTTCTCTCGGCCGGTTGCTCTTCGGGTGAAGAAGCCTATTCCCTGGCCATTATCGCGCGCGAAACGCTCGACAACGTATCAAGTGCCGTCGAGATTCTCGCAGGCGACCTCAACCCCGCTGTCTTGCGGCGGGCCGAGCGTGCCCATTATTCCTCTTGGGCACTGCGCGAAACGCCGCCTGAGATGCGCGCCAGATGGTTTCGCCGCGACGGCAATGAGATGGTGCTCGACGACTCCATCCGCTGCGCGGTCAAGTTCGAAACCGTAAATCTCGCCGACGATGATGCGTATATCTGGCAACCCGGCGCTTATGATGTCGTTTTTTGCCGCAATGTGCTCATGTATTTCGAGCCCGAGCAGATGCGAGCTGCCATTGCGCGCATAGCGCATTCGCTCGCGGCGGGCGGTTTTCTCTTCCTGGGGCATGCGGAGACGCTTCGCGGCATCTCCGACCGCTTCAACATCGTCAACACGCACGAGACTTTTTATTATCGGCTGAAGGAGGCCGACGAGCCCGCGCAAGAGCGAGTCGTTAGGCTGGTACCGCGCCGTCCGATACAACATCCGCCATCGCCAATCGCCGACACATCCTGGTTTGATCAAATCAAACGCGCGAGCGAACGCGTGGCCCAGCTTGTCCCGCTCGCAGAGACGACGGAGGCGACGCCTGAGCAAGCGCCCGCGCTGTTCGATCCCAGCTCCGTGCTCGAGCTTATGCGCAAGGAGCGATATGCCGATGCGCTAAGCGTCGTGCGCGAAGGCGTGCCATCGAGTGCCCTCAACCCCCAATCCATATTGATCGAAGCGATCCTCTTGACGCATGGCGGTCAGCTCGCCGCAGCAGAAGCTCTCGCCATGCGCCTCCTTGCGATCGATAGTCAGAATGCAGCTGCGCACTATGTGCTTGCGCTTTGCAGCGAGCATGCAGGCCTCGCCGAGCGCGCCGTGGAGCATCATCGCACAGCGGCGCGGATCGACCCGAGCTTTGCGATGCCGCGACTGCATCTTGGCCTTCTCACGCGCCGCGCTGGCGAGCGGCAGTTGGCGCGTGATGAGTTTGCGAAAGCACTGTTCCTGCTGGCGCGCGAAGACGCGCAGCGCCTCATTCTCTTTGGCGGCGGGTTTAATCGCGACGCGCTAATGGCCCTTTGCAGCTCCGCGCTTGCGGAATGCGAGGCTCGCTCATGAGCACGCCGGCGACGAAATTGTTACCGAGAGCGCTGGAGTTGCGCCGCGAATTTGATCGCAGCTTCGCGCTTGCCCCAAGTGCCGGCGAGACGGCAAGGATCGAGCTCCTTGCCATCAGCGTTGCCGCAAATCAATTCGCGCTGAGACTTTCGGACGTTGCCGGCATTTATGCCGACAAGCGAATTACGCGTGTGCCTGGCGCAGCGCCGTCAATGCTCGGCATCGCCGGCTTTCGAGGCTCGATTGCGCCGATATACGATCTCGCTCGCCTCATGGGTCAGCCGCAAAGTCACGCGCCGCGTTGGCTGGTCGTCGCGCGGGCAGCCCCAATCGCCATTGCCTTCGACGGCTTCGACGGCCAGCTGCGCCTCACTGCAGACGCAATCAAACCGCAGCAGTCGCGCGATGCACATGACTACACAAAAGAGTTCGCTCAGACCGAAGGCGGCCTCCGGCCGATCATCGATCTGCAGATGGTAATTGAGACAATCAAGGCTTGAGGAAGAGCCCACAACGCTCAGTAGGGAGCAAGTCGATGTTTGGAAATATCACCGTTGGCAAGAGACTCGTATTGGGCTTCGGCGCGGCGGCGTTGACGCTTCTCGCCATTGCGTTCGCTTCTTATCTCAGCATCACCAAGTCGATCGAAAACGACTCTATGGTTCGGCACACTTATGAGGTTCGCGACAAGATCCAGGATGTCGTCACCGGCCTCCTTAGTGGCGAAACAGGCGTTCGAGGTTTTGTGATCACCGGCGACGACAGCTATCTCGAACCATATAACGCTGCGCTGAGCGATGTTCCGGCAGCGATCGATAGCCTTCGCAAGCTCACTGTAGACAATCCTCACCAAGGGCAGCGCTGGGATACCCTCGCACCTTTGCTCGATACTAAATGGGACCAGCTTCGCCAACGCGTCGATGCACGGCGCACCGAGGGTTTTGACGGTGCCCAGAAGCTTGTGCTCACGAATACGTCCAAGGCGACCATGAACCGGATTCGGTCGATTCTGAAGGATGCCGACGATGAGGAGGCAAACCTTCTTTCACGTCGTTTGGAAGCATCAACCTCAAGCGCGCACTTCACGCTTTCGTTCATGATGTGGGGCGGCCTTTTCGGCACCTTAATTGTCGCCACGATTGGCTGGCTCATCGCCCGCTCTCTCGCAGCGCAAATAGGCACGGCCGTCGGCCAGGTGAACGGGTCATCGACCGAATTGCAGGCCGCAGCCAATCAACAAGCCTCCGGCGCCAAGGAGCAAGCCGCGGCGATGACGGAGATCAGCACAACGATCAGCGAGCTCTTGGCGACATCGCGCCAGATCGCCGAAAGCGCACAGCGCGTCGCGCGCAATTCCGAGCAGACGGCAAATGCAGCACGCTCCGGCCATAGCACAGTCGATCTTACTCACGACTCAATTTCCGGCATCAAGCGCCAGGTCGATCAAATCGTTTCGCACATGCTCGATCTTGGCCGGAAGTCGCAGGAAATCGGTTCGGTGCTCGACATTGTTTCGGAGCTCGCCGAGCAGACCAATATTCTTGCGATCAATGCCACCATCGAGGCGGCAGGGGCTGGCGAATCCGGCAAGCGCTTCGCGGTCGTTGCAGAAGAGATCCGTAAGCTCGCCGATCGCGTCGGCGACTCGACGAAGGAGGTGCGCACCCTGATCGAGGATGTGCGCAGCGCCGTGAACACAACAGTCATGGCTACAGAGACAGGCTCAAAAGCAGTCGACGCCGGAACACGCCAATTCGGCGATGTCGCAACCGCCTTCAAGCAAATCGCCACGCTCGTGACGACAACGACGGATGCTGCGCGCGAGATCGAGCTCTCGACCAAGCAGCAATCAACGGCCGTCGAGCAAGTGAACGTTGCGATCGCCAATGTGACGCAGGCTTCGGTCGAGACGGAAACCAGCGCCGGTCAGACGCTGCAAACCGTGTCTCAGATGGCAACGCTCGCTAAGGATCTTCTGAAGATCATTCAGCCGAAACGCGCCGCGTAACATATGGCCGCCGACCCTTACAGATATTTCAGGCCCGAAGCCGGCGAGATTATCGAGCAATTCTCGCGCGGCATGCTCGATCTCGAAAAGGGCGGCGACGGTGCGTCAACTCTACAGCGCCTATTGCGGCTCGCACATACGCTCAAGGGCGCCGCTCGCATCGTCAAGCAAGCCGAAATCGCCTCGCACGCGCATGCGATTGAAGACATCTTGTCGCCGTTGCGCGCCACGCCGGAGAGAGTTGGCCGGGGCGAGATTGATGCGGTTCTTGAACATATCGATGCCGTTGGCGCGCAACTGCGCACACTGAGCGCTCCGCTTCAATCCGGCCAAACGCCGACAAAGAGTGAGGCAGAAGAGCCCGCGCCGCGAACCATTCGCGCCGATCTTGCCGAAACCGACGCCATGCTCGACAGCCTGATCGAAACCCGCGCGCTCATGAGCGGCGTGCGCACCGCCGCCGACGAAATCAATGGAGCGAACACCGCCATCGAGCTGCTTGTGCACCTTCTTGGCTCGCTGCCGCCGGAAATTCGAAACGGGCGCCCCTCGCTGCAAAGCCCCATCGCCATCGCCGAGGAGCTCAAGCGGAAGTTCGACTCGATCGCGCGAGCGCTTGATTCCAGCCTGGACCGAATGGACCGCGAGCTGCGTCAACTGCGGGAGCGTGCGGAGCGGCTACGCCTCATGCCAGCGGCCGATTTGTTCATTGCACTCGAGCGAACTGCACGCGACACGGCGCGCGCGGTCGGCAAACAAATCACGTTCACTGCCAATGGCGACGATGTGCGGCTCGATGCACATATTCTCGAAACACTTCAACGCGCGCTCATCCAGATTGTTCGAAATGCCGTTGCGCATGGAATTGAGATGCCCGCCGACCGGAGAGCCGCGGGAAAGCCCGCGTCCGGCTCGGTCTCGATCACGATTGCGCGGCGCGGCCGGCAAATTACTTTCCGGTGCCGCGATGATGGCCGGGGCCTTGATCTTGAGCGTGTGCGCGCATCGGCACTACAGCGCGGACTTGTAGGAGCCGACGGCAAAGAGCTGGGCTCGGGGGAGCTGATGAGACTCCTGCTCCGCGGGGGGATCAGCACATCTGCCACCGTAACGGAGGAGGCAGGGCGAGGGATCGGGCTTGATATCGTGCGTGAAGGGATCGAACGCCTTGGCGGCAGTGTCGAGTGTCAGAGCACGCCCGGCTTGGGCACGACTTTCGAGCTCATCATCCCGCCATCACTGACCTCGCTGGAGGCGCTTCTGGTCGATGCGGGCGCAGAGGGCAGCGTTATGGCAATTCCCCTCGCCGCGGTGCGTGCGACGTGTCGCTCTGCGTCGTCTGGCATTTCAGTCACAGCATCGGGCGCTTCGATTCTGTATGATGAAGCTGCAATCCCGTTCTTGCCGCTCGCAACTGCACTGGACGATGCTTCGTGGCCAAGAACGAAGAGTTGGGCAACCGTTATTATCGGCGGCTCTGAAGGCGCTGCGGCCATTGGAGTCGAGCGTCTGCTCGGTACTGCCAACATCGTCATCCGGCCGCTGCCGCAGCATATGCACGCAAGCCCCATCATCGCTGCGGCCTCGCTTGACGCCGACGGCAATCCGCAACTCGTGCTCGATGCGGAAAGACTCATTGAAGCCGCGCGCAACGGCTCCGGAACTCTCGACAAGAAGGCTCCGAAAGTAGCTGTGCTCGTCGTTGACGACTCTTTGACGACGCGCATGTTGGAGCAGGGCATTCTTGAGGCCGCCGGCTTTGAGGTTGAAACCGCGGTTTCGGGCGAAGAAGGAATCGAGCGTTTACGCAACCACAACTTCGCGGTGATCCTCGTGGATGTCGAGATGCCGGGGATGGACGGCTTCACCTTCATTGAGCGGATCAAGTCGAACCCGGCGACGCGGAATATTCCTGCGATCCTTGTGACATCGCTCAATGAACCATCGCATCGCGAACGCGGCCGCGCCGTGGGCGCGCACGGCTACATCGTGAAGAGCGAATTCAATCAAGCGGAGCTGCTCGCGATGATCCGGCCTTTGGTGGCGTAGCCATGGCAAAACTTCGTGTCCTTGTTGCCGATGACTCAGAGACCGTGCGCAAGCGCATCGTCGAATCATTGGCCGCCGATCCTGGAATTGAAGTCGTTGGCGAGGCCGAGGATGGGCAGCGCGTGATCGAGCTCTGCCTGCGCACGAGCCCCGACGTGATCACGATGGACATGATGATGCCAATCATGACCGGCGTGGCAGCAACCGAATACATCATGGCGCATCAGCCGACGCCGATCTTGATTGTGTCCTCTTCCTTCAATCGCGGGGAATTGTTCAAGATCTATGATGCGCTTGCGGCAGGCGCCGTCGATGTCTTGGAAAAGCCGACGGGCGAAGAGGCCGAGGGCGACTGGGAAGGCCGGCTGATTGCGGCGGTCAAGCTCGTCTCGCGGATTAAGGTGATTACCCATCCGCGCGCGCGCCTGGGCCTTGAGCGTTCGCGCCGGTTGGAAGGCGCAGTCCCTGACCGCGGACGTGCCGCTGTGGGCCAGCTCGAAGTTGCGGCAATCGGCGCATCGACCGGAGGCCCCGGCGCAATCGTCGAAGTGCTGCGCAAGTTGCCGCCGAGCTTTCAAGTTCCGATTCTCATCGTGTTGCACATGAACGAGCCGTTTGGCGCAGCTTTCATCGATTGGCTGGATGCGCAAATCAATCGGCCGGTCAGCGCCGCGCAAGATGGCGCGCGCGTTGAATCAGCTAAGGGCCGTGTGCTGGTGGCACCATGTGGCAAGCACCTCGTCATTCGCGACCGCACGGCATTTCTCACACTCGGCCCTGAGCGGCATTCTTGCCGGCCGTCAGTCGACACGCTCTTTGAATCAATCGCACCGGAATACGGCCCGGCCGCAGCGGCATGCCTGTTGACCGGCATGGGCAAAGACGGCGCGCTTGGCCTCTTACGAATTCGCGAGGCCGGCGGCATTACCATTGCGCAAGACGAAGCCTCATCTGTCGTTTACGGCATGCCGCGAGAGGCAGTGCTTCTGGGTGCCGCGCTACAAATCTTGCCGATCGGTGAAATCGGGCCGCGCCTTGCGGCCTTGCAAACCGCTCGGATGGAGGCCCTTGCATGAGCGGCACAGCCCTCATCGTTGACGACAGCTTGACCGTGCGCATGAATTTGGTCGAGCTGCTAAGTGACGCCGGTATTCAATGCGTTGCCTGTTCGACGTTGGCGGAGGCGAGGCGCGCCGTTGCCGAGTTCAGTTTCGCGCTCATCATCCTCGATATTCTTCTGCCCGACGGTGACGGCATCGAGCTGCTCAGAGAAATTCGCGCCAATCCGCTGACGAGCAAGACGAATGTCATGTTGCTCTCGACGGAGGCTGAGATCCGCGATCGTGTGCGCGGGCTGTCGACCGGTGCCGATGAGTATGTCGGCAAGCCCTATGATCCAAGCTATCTCATGGCGCGCGCGCGGCAACTCGTGCGCCAAGCGACGGCCGAAGGCCGGGAGACGCGTGAAACTATTCTCCTGATCGATGACAGCGTTACTTTTCGGGAGGCGCTCAAGAGCGCGTTGGAACAAGCCTCCTATCATGTTGTCGTCGCCGGCACGGGAGAGGAAGGCCTTAAACTCGCGGCGGACATCACGCCCTCGGCGATCGTTGTCGATGGCGAGCTGCCCGGAATCGATGGACCGACCGTGATTAGGCGAATTCGCCTTGATGCTGCCCTGCGCGAAATGCCTTGTTTCCTCCTTACGGGCTCAGAGGATCGCGAAGCCGAAGTACGCGCGCTTGAAGCCGGCGCCGATGCGTTCGCGCGCAAGGAAGACAATCCGAGCGTGATCATTGCACGGATCGCGGCGATGCTGCGCGCTTCCAGAGAACAATCTATGCGCGCCGATACACGCAGCCTCCAAGGACCGAAGAAGGTGCTGGCAGTCGATGACAGCGAAACCTATCTGCAGACGCTTGCAGAGGCTCTGCGCACGAACGGCTATGAAGTGATCCTGGCCCGGTCGGGCGAGCAAGCTTTGGAGCTCCTTACGGTCGAGACCGTCGATTGCATTTTGCTCGATCTTCTGATGCCGGGCATTGGAGGGCGCGAAACCTGCCACCGCATCAAAAACGCGCCGGCCATCAGAGACATCCCGGTCATCATGCTGACTGCCGTCGAGGACCGCGAGGCGATGATTAGCGGCCTCGGCGCCGGCGCCGACGATTATATCTCCAAGTCGAGCGACCTTGAAGTCGTGCGCGCGCGCGTGCTCGCTCAGATCCGCCGCAAGCGTTTCGAGGACGAGCACCGGATCAGCCGTGAGCAGCAACGCGTGGCGCTGCAGATTCAACTGGAGCGCCTCAATCTCTTGAGCGAGATCACACGCGCGATAGCCGCACGACACGATCTAACCAGCATCTATCAAGTTGCGCTTGGCAACTTGGAAGAGCAGCTGCCAGTCGACTTCGCTGGTGTGTTCGTGCTCGATGAAGCAAGCAATGTCTTCTCCGTCATCGTCGGACCAAGAAGTCGCGAGATAACCATCAACTTCGCTCTACCCGGGCGCGCTTCGCTGTTCTTTGCCAAGGAAGATGTCGAACGCGCCGTCGGAACGCGCCAGATCTACGAGCCCGACATCCAAGAGATCGAATCGACTCTCTCTCAGCTTCTTGCAAAGAACGGCCTTCGATCCCTCGTCATAACCCCGCTCCTTTCAAGCGGGACCGTGTTTGCTTTTCTGGTTGCCGCACGAGCGGCGATCGATGCTTTTAGCGGCATGGACTGCGACTTTCTCCAGCAGCTGAGCGAGCACATCAGCCTCGCGGTGATCCAGGCTAAGCTTCACCGGAATCTTCAGGATGCCTACGACGATTTACGGCAAAGCCAGCATGCGGTGATGCAGCAAGAACGTCTCCGGGTAATCGGTCAGATGGCGAGTGGCATCGCACACGACATCAACAATGCGATGACTCCGCTTGCCGTGATGACGCAACGCTTGCTTGAATCCCAACACGATCTGCGCCCCGAACTCACCAAGTATTTGAACGTCGCAAAGCTCGTGACGGACGATGTCAGCGCTACCGTTGCGCGGATGCGCGAGTTCTATCGCGAGCGCGAGCCTCAAGTGGCGTTTGTGCCGGTCAGCTTGAACACTTTGATCGATCAGGTTGTGGAGCTGACGCGCGCGAGATGGAGCGATATGGCCCAGCGCGCGGGCATAGTCATAGAGGTGAAGCGCGAGCTCACCCCTGATCTGCCGGCAATAATGGGAATTGAGAGCGAGATCCGGGAAGTTCTGACAAACCTGATTTTCAATGCTGTGGACGCAATGCCGCGCGGCGGCACCCTGACGCTACGCACTCGGTGCACGGAGCTGAAAGACCCCGGCCCGGGCGAGCGCGTGATGCTTGAAGTCGCAGATACCGGAATAGGAATGGACGAGACAACGAGGCGCCGCTGCACCGAACCCTTCTTTACGACGAAAGGCGAGCGCGGCACGGGGCTTGGCCTCGCCATGGTTCACGGTGTCGCCAAGCGGCATGACGCCAATCTCGAAATCGATAGCGCCCAAGGAAAAGGCACGACCTTCCGTCTCGACTTTGCGGTGGCCGGAACACAGGAGGAAGGGGCTAATTCGGCCTCCGCCCTTGAGACCAATACGGCTCCACCGATGAATGTGCTGCTGGTTGATGATGATCCCATCATTCTTGAAGTCATGCAGTCGACCTTGGAAGCGGACGGGCACAAGGTCGTCGCCGCCAATGGCGGACGAGAGGGCGTGACGGCATTCGCGGATGCGCTCGACAGACACGAGCCGATCAATGTTGTTATCACCGATCTCGGCATGCCCAACATGAACGGGCTCGAAGTGGCGAAGGCGGTTAAGACGCTGCGAAGCGGAACCCCGATTATCCTTCTGTCAGGCTGGGGCCGCAAAATGGATGCTGAGCACGACAGCTTAGGCCAGGTCGACTTCACTCTCGCCAAGCCGCCGAAACTTCCGGACCTCAGAGCGGCAATGGTTGCGTGCTCAAAGCTTCAGGGAAGGCTTCGCTAGCGACGAAGGAAAGAACCCCATTCTTAATTGAGATCACGGATTCAAACACAAGTGCTCTTCCGACTATGCTTCTCACCGTTTGATTGCCTACGCTCAGTGCGGCTTCACAAAGCCTCCAGTTTTGCTGGTACGGGGCCGAGCTTGAACCGGCACGGGCCTTTCGACTGTACGGAATTCATACCACTTAGGCTTCGCCACCCGGGCCGCAATGCCAAAGGCACCGGCGGGTTCGTCGTTGCTACAGGTACACGCCGTACCGGGCACTCGGCGAACGCGCCACGGACGCGATCAAGTTGCTCAAGTTTCGAAGACGTGAGAGTTGCGCGGCGGCGGCCTCGCCCCGGGCATTCAGAATTTGTGGTTGATACCCGCCTGCTTCAAGATCGCGTTGGCGGTGTGCCGGGACTTCACGCCCGCATCCACGGTGAAGCTGCGCTTGGTTATCGGGCTAAACCAAATCTGATGGTCGCCCTTCCCGTTGCGCACAAATCGGCAGTCGTGCTGCCGCAGGATTCGAATGATGTCGCCGATATAGCCGGCCATCAGGCGGCGGCGGTGATCACGTCTGATTTACCGCTAGGCGACACAACTTGAAACTGGATGGTGCCCTTGTGGCCGCGATCGAGGACCCGGTTCTCGAAAAGCATCTCGGGAACCATGACCTGAAGCTTGGCGATAAGCGCTTTAGCGTCGGGCGCCTCAGTCACCAAGCCGGGCACGTCGTCGCTGGTCGCGACCAGCACGCCGGCCTCGGGGTCCCACATCGTCTGAACGCTGTAGACCTTGTCCATGGAAATGAAGGTTGGTCCGAATAGCCTAACATTTCAATGCATGGCGCATCAAAAATCGGATGCGTTGCAGGAACGCTCCCGGCTAACCGAAGGTTGCTTCGGAGCCCTCAGACCACCGAGCTCGTTGCACAGCCCAACCATATCGAATCGTGACCATTTATTAAGTCACTGATTTCTATATATGATTGGCGCACCGGGCAGGATTCGAACCCACGACCCCTAGATTCGTAGTCTAGTGCTCTATCCAGCTGAGCTACCGGTGCTTTGCCAACGGCTCGGCCTCAAAGGCCGCCCGAAAGAAGGCCGGAAGCTAGGCACTCTTGCGCCCTCATGCAAGACCGGTGGAGGGCTGGCGGGCCCGATTCTTTGAGCGGCGCGCGAGCTTTACCATGCCGCATGCGCCAAGTGATTCGCGCCCCGCACCCGCTTTTCTGCGCCGCCCTTGCTCTCCTGGGCGCGCTGGCGCTCGGCTCGTGCGGGCAGCAAGGCGCGCCGCAAGACCGGGCCGAGCCGGGTGCGCTCGGCCGGGCGCTTGCCCAGAGCGGCCAAGGAACCACGGGCGCCCTGCCCCCGGGGGCGCAGCAACCTTATATCGTCATCCGGTTCGACCGGCCGGGCATCACTTTTGCCGACGCCTTGTTCACGGCCATGAGCCGCGCGCTCGACCGCTATCCGGGCGCGAATTTCGACGTCGTTTTGGCAATGCCGCCGCTTTCGCCCAACGCCAACCCCGAGGAGGCGATGCGCGAGGGCGAGCAGCATATCGAGGATGTCGTGCTCGCGATGACCGATATGGGCTTGCCATCCTCGCGCCTGCGCATTGCCGCTTCGACGGATGAATACGCAACCGTCGACGAGATCCGCATCTTCGTGCGCTAATTACTCCGTGAGCGGATTATATTAGGCGCGATAGGCTGGAACGCTGTCGATAGCGCGCGCTTCGTAGACGCTGCGGGCGATGGCGCGCGCCAGGCAATCCGCCGCGATGGTGCCAAGGCGCGCGAGCGTCAAAGGCCGCGGCTCGGCGAGCTCGCGCGCACCAGTCGCAAGAGCAAAGACGACATCGCCGTCATAAGGCGTGTGAACCGGCCTGATCGCGCGCGCAAGGCCATCTTGCGCCATCACAGCAAGACGTTTGGCTTCGACTGAGCTGAGCTTCGCATCGACGGCGACAACGCCGAGCGTCGTATTCGTCCGTGGGCCGACTATCCGCCCGGGCTTGGAATCGGCGGGAAAATCAAGATCGATGCCTCCGGGCGGAATTTGCGGCGCGGATTGGCCGCCCAGCTCGCCATTCTGCTCGAGCGTCCACGCCCAGAATGTGCGCGTGCCGGGCACCAGCACCGAGCCGACCGAATTGACCGCGGCAAGCGCGCCCACCGTGAAACCATCTTCGGTGACGGCCGACGCGCTGCCGAGCCCGCCTTTCAAATTCCCTGCGCGCGCGCCGCGCCCCGCGCCGAAATTGCCGAGCGAAAATTCCGCGGCAGCGGATTCGATCGCCGCAATCCCGAGCGCGCGATAAGGCGGCAGCTCACCCCAGTTCTTGTCGCCGCCATTGGCAAGATCGAACAAGATCGCGGCAGGAACGATCGGCGCGACCATCGGCAAATTGCGCAAGCTGTAGCCGCGCCCGCGCGCGCCGAGCCACGCGGCAACGCCCGAGCCCGCTTCGAGTCCGTAAACCGAGCCGCCGGACAGGACGATCGCATCAACTTCGTCGACATGATTGACGGGGTCGAGCAAATCCGTTTCGCGCGTGCCCGGCCCGCCGCCCCGTACATCGACCGCGGCCATTGCGCGGCGCTCCGGCACGATCACCGTAACGCCAGTGCGTACCTTTTCATCTTGCGCATTGCCGACAGCGATGCCGGGAACATCAGTGAGGAGATTGCGCGCGCCCGGTTTGGTCATTCTTGAGGGATAGGGCGCTAATGACACACTCGTCAACGCTGTAAAGCCTTGCCGCGATTTGCTCCTCCATTAAGATGCGCGCCGTCTCAAATCACTCGAGAAACGCCCGTATGATCCGCTCCGGAATTCTTGCAATTATCAGTGCGCTTGCGATTGGCTTCAGCGCGAGCGCGCTCAATGCCGAGACGGCGGCGCCCGGCCGCGACTTTTCGGGTTTCATCGTCACGACGACGCAAGCAACGGCGAGCGATGTCGGCGCCGACATTATCCGGCGCGGCGGATCGGCGGCCGATGCCGCGGTTGCCGTGCAAGCCGTGCTCGGATTGATTGAGCCATCCTCATCCGGCATCGGCGGCGGCGCGTTCATGGTCTATCGCGATGCCAAGACCGGCAAGGTCTCGACATATGACGGGCGCGAAGTGGCGCCCGCCGCGACGAAGGGCGATCAATTCCTCGGCGCCGACGGCAAGCCGAGTTTCGACAAATGGTTTGGCGGCCTTGGAGTTGGCGTGCCCGGGACGATCCCGATGCTTGCACTTGCGCACAAAGAGCATGGCAAGCTGCCATGGGCGAGCTTGTTCGACCCCGCCATCAAGATTGCGAATGACGGCTTTCCGATCGACGAACATTTGCATCAGTCGACGCAGTTTCCGCCGGGCCTGAAGGATTCGCCGACGGCTGCGGCGTATCTTTTCAAGGACGGCACTGCACTCCCCGTCGGCACCGTGCTGCACAATCCGGCGTACGCGCAAACGATGAAGGCGCTCGCCAAGAATCCGCGTGCGCTGAATGAGGGCAAGATCGCCAAAGACATTGTCTATACGATCAATCACGCGTTCAAGAATCCGCAGGCGATGACGCTTAAAGACCTTTCGTCATATGAAGCAAAAGAGCGCGACCCGGCGTGCGGCCCTTATCGCGATTACACCGTGTGCGGCATGGGGCTGCCGAGCTCGGGCGGCATCATCATTCTCGAAACGCTCGGCATGCTGCAGCATTTTCCGCTGCCCAAGCTCGGCGCCAAAAATCCACAAAGCTGGCACTTGATTGCGGAGGCGGAGCGGCTTGCGTTTGCCGACCGCGCGAAATTCCTGGGCGATAGCGATGTCATCGATGTGCCCGTGAAAGGCCTCATAGATTCGGGTTATCTCAAGGACCGCGCGGCATTGATTGATCCCAAGCACGCGGCGCCGGGCCCGCGTGAGGCCGGCGAGCCGCCGCACCAGACCGGCATGCTGTATGCGCCGGCGCCGTTCTCCACTTTGCCGTCGACGACGCATTTCACCATCGTCGACAAGGACGGCAATGTCGCTTCGATCACATCATCGATCCAGCTTGGCTTTGGCAGCCAGATCATGGTCGATGGCTTCTTCCTCAATAACGAGCTGACCGATTTCTCGATGGTGCCGGTGGTGAACGGCAAGCTGGTTGCCAACGCCGCGGCGGGAGATAAGCGGCCCTTGAGCTCGATGTCGCCGACCATCGTGACTGACAAAGACGGAAAACTTGTCATGGCAGTCGGCTCGCCGGGCGGCGTGCGCATTATCGGTTATGTGGTGAAGGCGCTGATCGGCGTGCTCGATTGGAATATGCCGATGCAGGACGCGATCGATCTGCCGAACTTCATGAATCTCAACGGCAAGACCGATATCGAGTCGGGCCCCGGCACGGATGCGCTTAGTGCGGCGCTGAAAGCCAAAGGCCATGACGTTGACGAGATGCAGCGCGCAGCGCCTGCGCTTGAAGGCTTTAGGGTGATCCCTGGCGGCTACGACGGCGGCACGGACAAACACCGCGACGGCAAGATCGCCGGCGGCGCCCCGCTTTAAAGCGGAAGCGAGTACTGCCCCTCTCTTGAGGTGCCGTCCTAACCTGCCCTTCGGTGTCCTAAGTTTTGAGAGAGGACTAGCCTCGCCTTAGCGTCTCGGAGGCAGCATGAGACGATGGCGTGGGCGCGAGGGAATTGAAATGCGTGTCAACGAAGTCAACGTTGAAGAAAGGGTCTTTTGTTGCCTCACCAGTTAGAGTCCGCGCAACAAAGGTACCACAACCTGGCGCCGCCTGATCCGATGAGATCGTCGGCGTGAATTTAGTCGCCATCTCGACAGTCGTCGTTTCCGTCATCGTCATGTCCTCCCCCTCAGGCAACATCATATTTGATGCCGTTCTGATCGAAAAGCCCAAACAATGTTGCCGTATGCACGCCTAATCCGACGTTAAGAAACTGATGCTCAGGAGTTTTTGCGCCCGGGGCGACTGGGTTAAAGCCTAGCGGCAGATGTCCGGTTCTGCACTGAATGGCCCAGATAACTCCATTTTGATCAAAAGTCGGGCCACCGCTCTGTCCTTTCAGGCCTGGCGATGACGTCTCTATCAACCTGAGCGGGTATGGTGGCGGATTCGTTGGTTGGAACTCGATCACGCGAGTAAATATACCGTCCATTGGAAACAATGGCAGGGGCACTGCTCCAGGTGGCAACCTAAATACATCCGTGGACTGATCATATGTTGGGTTTATCTCATGGAATGGGAAGCCGAGCTTGCATAGGGACGCTCCCGGCTCTGGATTGTCGCTTGGATTCTTGAATTTCGGATATCTCGAAATGCTGCCAGGATCGAAGTTTGCAAGCTTTGCTACTCCAATATCCACTGTCTCGTTGAATACGATTTGTGTAGTCACAATGCCATCGCGGCCCCACCATATGGAGCCACGCTTCGTGGCGTTCTTATCTAGCTTGCCGAGTGCTCTCTTTCGGTCATAACGCTCTTTGGAACCCAGACTTACGTCACCGTCAATTGCTGCTACCGACGCTTCATGAGCACGAGCCGCGTGATCGCCCGATACCAATTCATCGACATGCTTGAGGATATGGGCTGCTGTAACTATCCAGCCATCACGATTGACATGAACGAAAGAGCCAATTGCACACGAACAGTCGCCAGCTTGGCTAAGTCGACTCATCACTATGGGTCGCGTGAATTCCCGTGCAATCGCATAGGCTTCTCGAAACATTTGCGCTTTCCAGGTTCAGCTGCCTTCTTTCTCTCGTAACTCTTAGCTGTCAATCTCGACAAGTCATATTGACGCCCGCCATCGACTACTTGGAAGCGCCAAACGAATTCGCTCAGTTGTCCTAACTCGGGCAACCCCCCTTGACGAGCGTAACGCTCATACCCATATCCACGCTTAACTCTGGAAGTGCGCCCGGTGGATAAGGGAGGCGGGAGAAATCCACCAATATCGGAGGCCGGGACGACCCAGAGGCCCGCGCGGCTCTTTCTAATTCTAGGCGATCCCTTATCGTTTCCACGGGAGCGTCATTGCGAGCGAAGCGAAGCAATCCAGGGGCGGCTTGCCACTTGATTCCTGGATCGCCACGGCCGCGAAGAGCGGCCTCGCGATG
Source organism: Alphaproteobacteria bacterium (assembly GCA_049288095.1). Classification (GTDB taxonomy): domain Bacteria; phylum Pseudomonadota; class Alphaproteobacteria; order CAWBKL01; family CAWBKL01; genus CAWBKL01. The sequence continues at coordinate 27,933 of JBAQHC010000431.1, forward strand.
ACGAGCATGATGCCACTTCAAGCGCTCATGGCTTAAGCGGCGGTGGCGAAGGAGCGCGTGGTGTTCATCACTTCGCGCGCCAAAAGCCGCATCTCAGCGGCAGCGAGGGATGACGGCGCCAGCTCAGTGACGCCGCGCCCGCTCATCAAGCTTTCCGCAAAAGATGTGCGGTTGCCGAGCATTGCACGCGCCATCGGCCATTGTGCAGTTTGCGCCTCGGCGATGACCGCATCATTGAGCCGCGCGCGCGGCGGCACACGGTTGAGCACGAGCAACGGATGGGTGCCAGTTTGCTTCGCCATATTCACGGTCGGCGCTGTCGCCCACAAATCCATCGGCGACAGCTGAAGCGGCACGATGACGATATCGGCATTGCGGAAGGCCTGGTACGGAACATCCGTACCCGGAGGAAGATCGAGGATAACGACATCGGCCTCGCGGCGCGCGCGCAACAGCTCGCCCGAGAGCCGCCAGCCGGAAGCGCGCCGCACCTCGAGCATGCCGACGCCGAAGCCTTGGGCCTCGCGCACCTCGAACCATTTGACGAGGCTTTCCTGAGGATCAAGATCGAGCGCGATCACCTTGAGCGGCGCCCAAGCCTGCGCGCCCGACGCATAGAAAGGATTCGCCCAAGCGACGGAAAGATGCGCCGCAAGCGATGTCTTGCCAGACCCGCCCTTTTGCTGTGCCACCGTGATGACGAGCGACATAGCCAACCTTCCAAATCCGCAACCCGCCTCTCGCGGATGCTAAGTGATTCGGCGAAGGCGGGTCATGCGCGGCGTCAAGCGCGCAAGGCGACAATGAACCTTCTTGAGAAGGGAAACAGAGTCTGGCCGCCCGATTCCTGGGGATAATGCGCGGCCAGGCGCTGCTGCAGCAGCTCCAGGAAAGCGTTCGCCTCGCGCTCATCAAGCTCCGCCATGATCGGCACCAGCGCCGTGCCCTTGATCCAGCGCAGCACCGGATCCTCGCCCTTCAGCACCTGAAGATAACGCGTATCCCAAATGTCGATGGTGGAGGCGAGCGGGGACAGCATGCGGAAATAATCCGCCTGCGGAAGAACGTGGCGCGACAGCGCAGCCGATTTGATGCGGTGCGCGAGCCCCTGCTCATTCAGCACCTCATCAATGATCGTGTGCGGCGGACCCTCGTGGTTGGCCGGAATTTGAAACGCGAAGGCGCCGCCCTGCTTCACGCTCGCGAAAAGCCGCGGCAGCAATTTCTCCTGACCGCCGATCCATTGAAAGGTCGCGTTGGAGTACAAGAGATCGGGCGTCTCAGCCGGGGACCAATCGGCGAGATCAGCCTCCTGCCACTCGACGTTCTTGGGACCGCTTTCCCGCGCAGCCGCAAGCATTTCGCGCGAGCTGTCGACGCCGATGAGCTTTGCCTTCGGCCAGCTTTCGGCGAGCGCCCCAGTCGAATTTCCCGGGCCGCAACCAAGATCGTAGATCACTTGCGGCGCATCGAGCGGAATGCGCACAATCAGCTCATAAGCGGGGCGCGTTCTGTGATCGGCGAAATTGAGATAAGTCGCCGCGTTCCACGCCATCAAACTTTTTCCTGCGGCAGCTCGATGCGGAACACGGTGCCTTGCGGGCCGGTGCGCACGAGCTTGATGTCGCCTCTATGCGCGCGCACCAGCTCGGCCGCTATCGCAAGACCAAGGCCCGAGCCGCCGGGGCGCTGCACGGATGCAAACGGCTCAAAAAGGCGCGCCTGAGCGGCCTCGGGAATGCCCGGGCCAGCGTCTTTCACTTCGATGTGGATGGCGCGGCCCAATGTGTAGGCATCGATCGCAACCTCACCCGGCTTGTTCGACACCTCAATCGCCTGGATGGCGTTGCGGCACAAATTGAGCAGCACGCGGAAGATCTGATCGGGATCGGCGACAAGCATGAGTGATTGCGGCACCTGATTACGGAACGAGGCGAGGCCGCCTTCGTTCAAGAACGCATTCGCGCCGACATCTTCGACGAGCTTGTTCAAATTGAAGCTGCGCGGCTGCGGCGCGGTTTCCTCCGCCCGGCCGTAGCGCAAAGTGTTGGTGCAGAGCGCAACCGCACGCCCAATCGCGGCGATGAGCTTGGGCGCCAAACGCTGAACCAGCGGATCCTCGCTTCTCTCCAAGCGATCAACAAGAAGCTGCGCGCTCGACAGCATATTGCGCAAATCGTGATTGATCTTGGAGACGGCGGTGCCGAGCGCGGCAAGCCGCGCGCGCTGCGCCAGCGCAAGCCGCAAATCGCCCTGCATGGCGGCAAGCTCGCGCTCGGCCGAACCGATTTCATCGCGCCGGTCGCTCGGGACGATAATCGCGCTCGGGTCCTCGGGCGCGGCTCTGAAGCGCGCCATCGAGCGCTCGATGCCCATCATCGGATGCACGAGCAAAATATTGATCGCAGCGAAAACCGCGGCGGCCGTTAGCACCGAGATGAGGATCGAGCTTTCGATGATCGTGTGCGAATAACCGAACATCGCGTCGCGCACCGGGGCCTCGCTCATCACGGCTTCGATGTAGACGCCGCCTTTGAACCGCGGCTTGCCGCGTACCGAGATGATGCGGTCGCCCGTGCTCGTGAGCAATTGGAAGGCATCGACGATCGAAGCAAACTCGCCCTCGCGCGTGAGATCAAAGGTCTGCATCGGGCGCGGCGGAGGCTGGCCGGGCCGAAGATAAAGCGAGCGCTGCTCGTCCCGCTTCAAGATCACGGAGAGCACGCCCGCATTGGCCAGAAGCTCATCGGCAAGCTCGTCGCTCACATTGTTATTCATCGCGAGCGCCGCGATCTGCGCGGATTCGAGGTGCTGGAGCAGGATCTCGTTGCGATAGGAAGCGATCGAGGGCACGAAGATCAGCACCTCGGACAGCATCACGACCGAGACGGTGAGCACGAGGAGGCGCGCCGAGAGGCCCCTTGGCACGAAGGGGCGCGCGATCCGACGGAGCCAACGGAGCAATCCGCCCCGCCCGGGGACCCGCGTGACTCTCAGGCTTTGCTGGTTTGCGCCGTCGGCTTTCATTACGCCCGCATTTTGCCCGTTTGACTGATGCATTGAAACGTCACTGCGGATGCAAAACGCCCCCACGGGCCTCAAGAGGCGAGAGCCAAGACAGGGTTTGAACGTTTGGCCCCCGCCTACTCCGGCTCAAAAGATTGCCGCTGCCACCTGAACTGGGGCTGATTTTCGTTAACTCAAGCCCAGGCCTCGTAATTTTGCCCCGGTGTGGCGGCCAGGCCGCCGCCTGCGGTTGACAAGGCGCAGAGCCTTGCCTATCAAACCGCGCTTTCCGGCGAAGGATCGCCTAAGGTTAGGCCATGAAGCGCACCTATCAACCGAGCCGCCTCGTCCGCAAACGCCGCCACGGCTTCCGCCAGCGCATGGCGGGCGTGGGCGGCCGCAAAGTTTTGGCACGGCGCCGGGCCAAGGGGCGCAAGCGCCTCTCCGCTTAAGCCGGCTTTCTTGCATCCCGTGACGACCTTGAAGCGGCGGCCGGAGTTCCTGGCCGTGAACGCCGGTGCGCGGGCCTCAAAGCCGGGATTCGTCCTGCTTGGCCTTGCACGTGAGGCAGGCGAACCTCATATCGGCGCAGAAACCATCCGCTTCGGGCTTACGGTGACCAAGAAGATCGGCAAGGCGGTCAAGCGAAACCGGGCGCGGCGCCGGCTGAGGGCAATTGCCCAATCGCGGCTGCCGGAGTTGGGACGGCCGGGCTGGGATTATGTGTTGATCGCGCGTGATGGCGCCGTGACGAGGCCATTTGCTGCGCTCCAAGGCGACCTTGAATCGGCCTTGGAAATGCTCCACAAGGCTCGCCGACCCGATGGGGCCGGGCGCGCGCGGCGGGCCTAACCGAAGAACCGAAGAGTCCCCCCGATACGCCAATTTGTTCGTAAGCGTCCCATTCAAGGATCTGATGACGAAGGCCTTAAGCTCATCCTTTCACCGCCGAGTCTTGGCTTTGCCCGCAAAGCTCAGCGCGCAGGTGCTCGTCCTCGTCATCCGCGCCTACCGGATCGGCATCTCGCCTTTGATCGGCGCGCATTGCCGTTATCAGCCGACGTGTTCCGCCTACGCCATCGAGGCGCTCGAGCGTCACGGAGTCTTGCGCGGCTCGGCGCTCGCAATCAGCCGGCTCTTGCGCTGCCATCCGGTCAAATGGCTCGGCGGCAGTGAAGGCTTCGATCCCGTTCCCGAGCCGAAGGGCAGAGTGACAAGGACGCACCATGTCTGAGCAGCGCAATCTCATCCTTGCCATCGCGCTCTCACTTGGCGTGTTCGTGTTGTGGAGCGTCGTGTTCCCGCCGGCGCCGCATCCGAAGGAGCCTGCGCCGAGCGGTCAGCAAACTACGGCCACGAGCACAGGTATTCCGGGAATCACGCCAACCCAAGTGGCGCAGATGACGCGCCCGCAGGCGCTCGCTGGGTCGCAGCGCGTGCCGATCGATGCGCCGCGCGTTTCTGGCTCGATCAATCTCACCGGCGCAATGCTCGATGATCTCGATCTTAAAGGCTATCACGAGGCGATCGACACGAAGAGCCCGCTCATCACGCTGCTCAGCCCGCGCGGTGCGGCCAATGCCTATTACACCGAGTTCGGCTGGACTGCGCCGCAAGGCTCGCAAGTCGCGCTGCCAGGGCCGACGACGCAGTGGCAGATTGAGTCGGGATCAACGCTCACCGCGAATTCGCCCGTAACGCTCAAATGGGACAACGCCCAAGGCCTTGTCTTCCACATCACTTATGCGATCGACGCGAACTACATGTTCACGGTGACGCAAAGCGTCGACAACCAGAGCGGCCGCGATGTCGGCCTTGTTCCCTATGGCGTGATCAGCCGGCTCGAAGCACCGAAGACCGGAAGCGTTTGGTTCGCGCATGAAGGTTTTGCCGGCTGGATCAATGGCTCGCTCAAGAACAAGAAGTGGAAGGGGCTGCGCGAAGACGGCGGCTTCAACTCGCAATCGACGGGCGGCTGGCTCGGTTTCACCGACAAATATTGGATGGCCTCGCTGATCCCGCCGCAGAAGTCACATTTGTCGCTGGCGGTGAATTATGACCATCCAGGTGGCGACACCACCGAGCGCTTCGCGGCCGCCTATCAGCTCGACCCCAAGATCCTCGCCTCCGGCATGACGTTCAAAACCGAGAGCCGCTTCTTCGCCGGCGCCAAGGAAGTGTCGACGATCGACAAATACGAATCCGCGCTTCACATCGACGGCTTCGATCTTTCGATCGATTGGGGCTGGGCGCGTTTTCTTACCAAGCCGATCTTCATGACGCTCGAGTTCTTCAAGGGCGTGCTGTGGGGCAATCTCGGCCTTGCGATCCTTGCCGTCACGGTGTGCGTCAAGCTGATCTTCTTCCCGCTGGCCAATCGCTCCTTCGAGACTGCGGCGAAAATGAAAAAGCTTCAGCCCCAGCTGAAAGAGATTCAGGAGCGCTACAAGGACGACAAAGTCGAGCTGCAAAAACAGATGGCCGGGCTCTATCAGCGCGAGAAGCTCAATCCGCTCGCGGGCTGTTTGCCGGTGCTCTTGCAAATCCCGGTGTGGTATTCGCTCTACAACGTCCTGTTCATCACCATCGAAATGCGCCAGGCGCCATTCTTCGGCTGGGTGCACGATCTTTCGGCGCGCGATCCTTCGATGCTCGGCAACCTTTTCGGCCTCCTGCCCTATGACCCGATGCACATCCCCATGATCGGCTCGTTCATCGCCATCGGCGTTTGGCCGCTGATCATGGGGCTCACCATGTTCGTGCAGACGAGCCTCACGCCGACGCCGGCGACCGATCCGACGCAGAAGATGATCTTCACGTGGATGCCGGTGCTATGGACCTTCATGCTGGCATCGATGCCCGTGGGCCTCGTCATCTACTGGACGTGGAACAACTTCCTCTCGATCCTGCAGCAAGCCTTCATCATGCAGCGCTCGGGCACGCCGGTCGATCTCACGAACCTCCCGGGCGTCAAACCGGTCGCGCGGCTGCTCGGTGCGAAGCCAAGCGGCGACGATAAACCAAAACCCGGCGCGGCCTCTGCGCCGAAGCAATGAGCGAGGATCTCGACGCGCTCGACCTTCTGGCAGGCGATTGGCTGTTCACGCAATCATGCGAGTTCGAGCGCGGAGTTGTCGCAATCGATCAATTACCGCCGGCCGACCGGCCGGAATTCGCCTTTGCCGGGCGCTCCAATGTCGGCAAATCGAGCCTACTCAACGCGCTCACCGGACATGGGCATCTTGCGCGCGTCTCGAATACGCCGGGACGGACGCAGCAGCTCAACTTCTTCCGTTTGCCTGCCGACAAACGCGGTGCCTATCTCGTCGATCTGCCCGGCTATGGCTACGCCAAGGCGCCCAAGAAGGACGCCAAGCGCTGGAACGACTTGATGATGGCGTATTTGCGCGGGCGAGCGACCTTAAAGCGTGTCTTCCTCCTGATCGATGCGCGTCAT
>JBAQHC010000432.1:0-2737 GCA_049288095.1 Alphaproteobacteria bacterium
GCCAGCGGCAGCGCCAAGCGCGGCGCCGGAGACCGCCCGCTCGCCCGTCGTCGTGCCGCAAGCCGCGAGCGAAACGGCCAAGGCGATGACGGTGCCGAACCGCAGTAATTTCGATTGTAGCGTCATCGATGTGTCCTCCTCGCAATAGTCGTCAAACTATCTGACGGCAAGCCGCTCAAAGCTTTGATCTAGATCGCAGCGACGCAGGCAAAGTTATTCACGGGCGGTGAAGTGGCCGCATACTGGCGAGTTGTAAAACTCATCAGGAGGCCGAAATGGCTGAAGAGAGCGACGATTCTAGTAGCAACCAGGTGCCGACGCTGCCCGATTTTACTGCGCTTCTTGAGCGCGCCCAGCGAATTATCAACCGTGGGCCGTACAAGAAGCTGGAGCCAATTGCTCAGTCGACGACCCCTCCCCTTAGCCCCCTCCCGCAGGGAGAGGGGGGAGAAGACACCCCTCACCCCAACCCTCTCCCCGCAAGCGGGGCGAGGGAACATATGACGGCGCTGGCGGTGGATGGTCCGTGGACGGAGGAGGGGGAGCTCGCGCGGCTCGAGGCGCGCGCCCAAGCGCTTGGGTTTCCCGCCGACGCCGATGAGATCAACAGTGTGATCGGCGAGAAATTGCGCGAGGGCTATGACATTCCGGGCTTCGTCTATCGCTATCAGGACGCGCTGAGAGCCGCCGAGCGGCGGCGCCGGCGACGCCCGCGCGCTCGTCCGCAAACCCCGGGGGAAGCTGCGCATCTCATCGGCCGGCTGATGGGCGAAATCGAAGGCACGATGGAGGATTATCTCACCGACACTTATGAGCAGATGGAGCGCGGGGCGCGGCCCGCGCATATGATCGCGGGGGCGCGCATGGCAATGGCGATTGCGCGAATGGGCGAGATGCTGGGCGCGCTCACAAGCGCGAGAAGCCGCGTCCGAGTCCGGCACGAATATCAAATGCTCGCGCCGTCCTCGCCTGCGCCCAGCGAAAGCGAGGCGGAATGAGCGAGGCGCGGCAAGTGCGGCTGTGGCGCGCCTATCTTGCCGAACGCGCGCGGCCCAAGCGAAAGCGCGGCGGCCAGCCGGGCAATTTGAACGCGCTCAAACACGGCGCGCGAACAACAGTGGCCATCGCGCTCGAGCGCGAGTTATCAACGCTGTTAGGCGAAGTGAGATTCGCTCTCAAAATCGCCAAGCCATTCATCCGTAAAAGGAAAGGGCGGCCAAAATCGAAAAATCGCGCAAACGAATAGGGCGTTTTCCTCGCGCGTTAGGCGTGCGCGAGGCCGGCATAAAGCGCGAGAAAGCCGATCGTATCTTGAAGCCCGTGCTCGATCATCGCGGGCCACAGATTGCGGCCCCATAGCACCGTTGCGCCGCCAGTGATCAGCGCGCCGATAAACACGGCGAACATGCCGACCGGGCCTTGATATTGATGGCCGAGAGCGAACGGGATGGCTTGCAGGAACACCGCGATCGCCCAGGCCGCGCGCGTGGCGCCAAAGGCCTGGCCGATGCGCGTCATGATGAAGCCGCGATAGACGAACTCTTCCGCAAAGCCGCCGAACGCCCAGGCGAACGGAATGAGATAAAGCGTCATCGGCAGATTGCCTTTGAGCGACGCGAAATGCTGCTCGGCGAGGGTTGCGCTGGTGTGCGTGAGCTTCGCGACGATGGGATCGATGATCGGCCGCCCGATTATGTCGAATGCCAGCACCACGATCAGCAAAGCCACGCCTTGGCCGATGCGCACGAGCCAGCGCTTGGGCCGTGCCAGGCCGAATGCCCTAAGCTTTTCGCCGCGCAGGAGCACATACCCCACGAGCAGCAGCGCAAAGAGGAAATGCAGATAGGCGCGCTCGATGAGCGGCATTTTGGGGAGCGTTATGCCGAGCGCGGCGGCCGCGCCCTCTGCCAGCGGGCTCGTAAAGATGGAGAGCAACGATACCGCGATCGCTTCAATCGCCGCGATGAGCCGCGCCCGCCCTGGGTTTGCCTCCACGAGTGCCCCCTTCATTGCCGGGCGCGCCACGGCCCCGCCTTCGCATATAGTACGATTAGTACTATTGTGAGGACAAAGCAAATGACAAAAGCGCGAGAAGAGGACCGGCCTGGGGGCACGGTCCTTGGCATTCTGCGTAGGGCTGCGTTTGGGTTTGCGCGCGCGCGTTTAAGGCGTCTTGGGCGCGAGGCTCTTGATATAGGCCATGAGGTCAGCGATCTCGCCATGCGTGAGCGTGATGCCCTGCATTGGCGGATGCGGGTTTTCGAGCCAGGTCTTGATCCATTTGTCGTCGCGCCGCGCGGCGATCTCGGAAAAGGGCGGGGCTTTGTCGCTCTCCGGCGATTGCCCTGTCTCGACGGCATGACACGAGGAGCACCATTGGCGCGCGAGCTTCAAGCCGTTCTGGGCGTTGGCGGCAGAGGCCGGCGCCGTGCACAAGATCGTCAGCGCGATGGCCGAGAGGGCAGCCGCCCCATGCCGGATTGGTTTCGTCATTGTTGTGTTGCCCGCTTGCCGAGAGTGTGCTTAGCGCGGCGGATAGTGGCCGCAGCGCCGGTAATAATCCTGCCGCGTCGCGTTCTTGTCGCGCCAATAGGGGTTGCCGAGATTAACCTTGCACGGGTCGGTGAGCGCGCCTGCTACAACGCCCGCAGCGCCGCCGATCAGCGCGCCCGTCAACGGACCGCCGGTCATCGCGCCGATTACGGCGCCGCCGGCTGCGCCGATCGCGCCACCGGAA